>NZ_RZOL01000401.1:0-5552 GCF_004022985.1 Mesorhizobium sp. M7A.F.Ca.ET.027.02.1.1
TCGCAGCAGCGGTTATCCTGTTCCTGCTCTATTCGTCGGTCTTCGTGGTCAATGCGCGCCAGCAGGCGCTGGTGCTCAGGTTCGGCGAGATCGTCGACGTCAAGAGCGAACCCGGCATCTACTTCAAGGCGCCGTTCTCGTTCTTCGACGCCGACACCGTGCAACTGATCGAGAACCGGGTGCTGCGCTTCGACCTCGACAACATCCGCGTCCAGGTGTCAGGCGGCAAGTTCTATGAGGTCGACGCCTTCATCGCCTACCGCATCTCGGATCCGCGGGTCTTCCGCTCCACCGTGTCGGGTCAGATCGAACTGGCAGAAGCCCGGCTCAGGACGCGTCTCGACGCTGCCTTGCGCCGTGTCTACGGTCTGCGTGATTTCGAGGCCGCACTTTCCGAACAGCGCACCGTGATGATGCGCGAAGTCCGCGACCAGCTCAGGCCCGACGCCACCTCGCTCGGCCTGCAGATCGAGGATGTCCGTATCCGCCGCACGGATCTCACGGCCGAAGTCTCGCAGCAGACCTTCGACCGCATGAAGGCGGAACGCCTGGCGGAAGCTGCGCGGCTGAGGGCGCGCGGCAATGAAGCGGCACAGCGCATCACCGCCCGCGCCGATCGCGAAGTGGTCGAGATCGTCGCCGAAGCGCAGAAAGAGTCGGAAATCCTGCGCGGCGAGGGCGAAGCCCAGCGCAGCGCCACCTTCGCGGGAGCCTATCAGCGCGATCCGGCCTTCTTCGACTTCTACCGGTCGATGAATGCCTATGGCACGGCGCTGGACAACACCGGAACGACGATGGTGCTGTCGCCGAACTCGGAGTTCTTCCGCTTCTTCCGCAATCCCGACGGCAGCGAGGGGCCGGCAAAGCCGGCTTCGCCTGCGCCAAACGCTCCGGCGACGGCACCCGCCGCGCCGGCGGCACAGCCCAGCACCGGCCAGTAGCGGCCGGTGCAGGATTTTCTTGCCGCCATGGGCCTGGTCCTTGTCATAGAGGGTCTGGTCTATGGCGGTTTTCCCGGCCTGGCCAGGAAACTTGCCACCGAAGTGCTGTCGCTGCCCGAGAACGCGCTGCGGATCGCCGGACTGGCGGCGATCGTGATCGGCGTCGGCATCGTCTGGCTGGTACGGGGCGCATGACGGCGGCGATGATTTATCCTCCGCCGATAGTCATAGCCGCAAACGTGCCGTATTTTTTGCCAACATGGCGTGACGCGGCGTTTTCGTCGAAGCGCTTTTCTTTTCAAGTATACCGGGAGGCTTCTCGATGACATCCAATACAATTCTGTGCGCGGCTCGGCGGACATTCATCGCCGGCGCGGCGGCACTTCTTGTCAGCGCCGTCGCTGTCCCGTCCTTCGTGACGCCGACGTTTGCCGCCGATGGACCCGCTTCGGTCGCCGATCTGGCGCAAGGCCTGCTCGGCGCGGTGGTCAACATATCGACCTCGCAAACGGTCAAGGGCACCGAAGGCCCGGGCGCCGTGCCGATGCCGCAATTGCCCGAGGGGTCGCCCTTCCAGGATTTCTTCGACGATTTCTTCAAGAACCGCGGCGGTGACAAGGACAACGGCTCGCAGAAGGTGCAGTCGCTGGGCTCCGGCTTCGTCATCGATGCCGAGCAAGGCATCGTCGTCACCAACAACCATGTCATTGCCGATGCCGACGACATCGAGGTCAATTTCTCCGATGGTGTCACCTTGAAGGCGACGCTGGTCGGCACCGACACCAAGACCGATGTCGCCGTGCTCAAGGTCGATCCGAAAGGCCACAAGCTGACGGCGGTGAAGTTCGGCGATTCCACCAAGATGCGCGTCGGCGACTGGGTGATGGCGATCGGCAATCCGTTCGGCCTCGGCGGCACGGTGACGGTCGGCATCGTCTCTGCCCGCAACCGCGACATCAATTCCGGCCCCTATGATGACTTCATCCAGACCGATGCCGCGATCAACCGCGGCAATTCCGGCGGACCGCTGTTCAACAGCGCCGGCGAAGTCATCGGCATCAACACGGCGATCATTTCGCCTTCCGGCGGTTCGATCGGCATCGGCTTTTCCATCCCCGCCCAGCTCGCGTCCGGCGTCGTCGACCAGTTGCGCCAGTTCGGCGAGACGCGGCGCGGCTGGCTGGGCGTGCGCATCCAGCCGGTGACCGACGACATCGCCGAAAGCCTCGGCATGGCGACCGCCAGGGGCGCGCTGGTCGCCGGCGTGATCAAGGGCGGCCCGGTCGACAATGGCACCATCCAGGCGGGCGATGTCGTCATCAAGTTCGACGGCAAGGACATCCATGAGATGCGCGATCTGCCGCGCGTCGTCGCCGAAAGCCCGGTTGGCAAGGCGGTCGATGTGCTCATCGTGCGCAAGGGTGTCGAGCAGACCGTGAAAGTGACGCTCGGCCGGCTCGAGGACGGCGAGAAGCTCGCCAGCAGCGAGGAGGGCAGCAACACCGATCAGGACAAGGGCGACAAGGCTCCGGCCGTTTCCACTGCTTCGGTGCTCGGCATGACGGTCGGCGAACTGAACGACGAGACACGCAAGAAGTTCAGCATTGCGGCCGATGTTTCGGGCGTCGTCATCACCGACGTCACCAAGGACTCGGCAGCCGCCGAACGCGGCATCCAGCCCGGCGAGGTGATCACCGAGATCGCACAGGAATCGGTCGCCACGCCCAAGGACGTCATGGACCGGATCGGCGCCTTGAAGGAACAGGGACGCAAGAATGCGCTCTTGATGCTGGCGTCGAAGACCGGCGAGCTCAGGTTCGTGACGATCCGGATGGACTGAGAGATCCGGAAGATCCGACAACACGACAGCACTGAAAGAAAAGGGCGGCTAGCGAGCCGCCCTTTTTCTTGCCTGCCAGTCCTGGCGCGGCAGTCTGTAGAGGACATGCCGTTTGAGATGCGGATGGCTGTCGGGAATGCTGGGGTGGTCGAAATCGCCGGACGGATCAGCGATCATGCCGAGGCGTTGCATGACGGCGGTGGAGCGGCGGTTGGCCGCGACGGCGAATGACACGATTTCATCGAGGCCAAGCGTCTCGAACCCGTAGGCCAGCCACGCTTCGGCTGCCTCGGTGACATAGCCCTTGCCCCAGAATTCA
This sequence comes from Mesorhizobium sp. M7A.F.Ca.ET.027.02.1.1, assembly GCF_004022985.1. Lineage (NCBI taxonomy): Bacteria > Pseudomonadati > Pseudomonadota > Alphaproteobacteria > Hyphomicrobiales > Phyllobacteriaceae > Mesorhizobium > Mesorhizobium sp. M7A.F.Ca.ET.027.02.1.1. Next base: position 3,101 of record NZ_RZOL01000401.1, read on the forward strand.
GGTGCCAGTCGCCAGCCGATCTCGATGGTGCCAGCTGGCAGGGATGGCACATGATCGGTGTCGAGGAGACCGATGAAGCCGATGCATTCACCGGTGGCGGTGATCTCGGCGGCAGCAAAACCGTATCCGTCCTCCGCGGTCCAGGCCCGGAGCTCGTCCATCTTGGCATCCGCCTCGGCGCGGTCGCGGCGGAACGGAAAGAACTCCATCACCCGGTCGTCGGAGTTTATGCGGTGGAACAGGTCGCGGTCGCGATCCTCCCAGTTGCGCAGGATCAGGCGCTCGGTGCGCATTGGTTTCATTGCACAAACTCCTCCTGCCTGTAGCCTTGCACATAAAGCAGCGCGGTCAGGTCGCCATGATCGATGCGGACCTTGGCCTGTGCCGCCACCGTCGGTTTGGCGTGGAGCGCGACACCGGTACCGGCAAGGCGGATCATGTCGAGATCATTGGCGCCGTCACCGACGGCGATGGCGTCGGCGGGCGTCAGACCAAGGCGCGCTGAAATTTCGATCAGCGCGTCGGCCTTGGCGGCGCGGCCGAGGATCGGTTCGCCGACCAGCCCGGTGAAGCGGCCGTCCTGCTCGAGCAGGCGATTGGCGCGGTTCTCCTGGAAACCGAGCATGGCGGCGATGCGCGTCGTGAAGACCTCGAAGCCGCCAGACACGAGTGCCGTCCAGGCGCCGTTGGCGCGCATGGTCCGGACCAGAACACGGCCGCCCGCTGCCAGCGTCAGGCGATTGGCGACGATGCGATCGACCACGGCGGCGTCGAGGCCCTTGAGCAACGCCACCCGTTCACGCAAAGCCGGTTCGAAGGCGATCTCACCATTCATGGATCGCGCGGTGATGGCCGCAACATGATCCTTGACGCCGATCTCGTCGGCCAGCTCGTCGATGCATTCCTGGTCGATCATGGTTGAATCCATGTCGGCGATCAGGATTTTCTTGCGGCGGGTTTCCGCCTGCTGGACGATCACGTCGACGGCCTCGCTGGCAAGTGCCGTGCGCAAGACGGCACTCGTGACGGCGTCGTCGGCTGCCTCAGGCAGGACGAGATCGCAGGCAATACCTTCGGCCAGCCAGACAACAGCGCTTGCGCCGACCGACCGTGAGGCCATATTCGCAAGCGACAGCGACAAAGCGCGCTCAGCGGGACGGGAAACAAGCGTGGCGATGAGCGGCATGAAACATTCCGGCGGGCAGGCGGGCAAGGGCCGCGTGAAGAACGCGATCCTGATAGCTGGGCCGACCGCCAGCGGCAAGTCGGCGCTTGCGCTCGATCTGGCCGAGCGCAGGGGGGGCGTGATCGTCAATACCGATTCCATGCAGGGCTATTCGGTGCTCGACGTGCTGACTGCCCGGCCGGAGGCGGCCGACCTCGCCCGCGCACCGCATTATCTTTATGGCCATGTCCACCCGGCCACCGCCTATTCCACCGGCGCCTGGCTGCGCGACGTGATGAAGCTGATCGAGGACGGCATATTCTCCGAACGGCCAGTGATTTTTGTCGGCGGCACCGGGCTCTACTTTCGCGCGCTGGCCGAGGGCATTTCGGAAATGCCCGACATTCCGCAGCGGGTCCGCGACCGCTGGCGCTATGAGTTGAAGGAGCAGGGCGCCGTCAAGCTGCACAGCCTGCTGCTGCGCGAGGATTCGGCGGCGGCCATGATGCTCAAGCCAACCGACAGCCAGCGCGTCGTGCGGGCATTGGAGGTTCTCGATGCGTCTGGCCGTTCGATCCTGGAATGGCAGGCAGAACGCGGCCAGCCGCTCATCGACAGGGAAAGCGCACGTTTCTTCGTGATCGAGCCGGATCGGGCGGCGTTGGTCGCTCGGATCGACAAACGCTTCGACCGGATGCTGGACAAGGGCGCGCTGGACGAGGTCAAGCGGCTTGCAGCACTTGGCCTCGATCCCGAATTGCCGGCGATGAAAGCGATCGGCGTTCGCGAACTGCAGGCAGCGATGGCCGGAGAGATTGGCTTTCCCGAGGCAATCGAACGCGCCAAGATCGCGACCAGGCAATATTCCAAGCGGCAAACCACCTGGTTCAGGCATCAATTGGGGCCGGAATGGCTGAGATTGCGCCCCGGTGATGATCTGGAAACCACGATCTCAGCGCTTGCTTCCGATACAACCTGAAAAGGTTACATGCAAGGAAAGGTTCCCGTGGTGGTTGTCCAAATTAACCCTCCGTAAGCCCGCCCATGCCATAAGATCAGTGGGCACTTTTCCAACGGGGAGCAGATGCGTTTCCACAAGGCGGAATCAGCATTTTTCGTCTTTATATTCGTGATCCTGGCCGCCGGCCTGGTGACGCTGCATGCTTACGGACTTCTGCAATCCTTCGCCGACGAGTTGCATACGGCTTCGGGTCTGGACAAGGTCATCTATCTCAACAAGCTCTTGTTCGCGACCGGCGTGCTCCTGGCCACCGCGCTGTTCTTCGG
>NZ_RZOL01000402.1:0-5548 GCF_004022985.1 Mesorhizobium sp. M7A.F.Ca.ET.027.02.1.1
CCCCGGTAGCATGCCGGGGTACATGAAACTGCTCCAGGCGAGGCCTTCGTCGGGCTCAACCTCAACCCACATACAACCGCCTAGAAACCCCGCGGCACCGTCCTCGTTATGGGCGATTATCGCCGGAGCGTCGCCTTCCGCTGGAATGAGAAGAGTGGTGCAGCCGGCGGCGGCTACGGCTTTCGTTACTGAGGAGACGTGCTCCGGTAGCCGTAGATCGCCCCGGCAGTTCCAGAGGAAGACCGTTTCGAAATCCTGCCCGGCACCTTCGGCGATGCCCTCGATCTCACGCACAATGTAGGGATAGGCCGCGCGGGCTGCTGATTCCAGCGCACGAAGATATTCCGATCCACGCCAGCGGGCGTAGAGTGCCTGGAATTCCTCGGTGCCCAGGACGCGCTGGCGGAAGCCGGAGGCGGTGGCCCGCCCGAGCGTGAAGCCGATGGAAAACGCGTCGCCCTTAGCGCGAACGCGGGAGATGGGATTTTTGGACATATGCGGCCTCTGCTTTCTGTGAGTTTACTATGAATCTACCGGAGCGAGCCGGCGCAACATTGGGCATTCCGCGAGGTCATACCAACTGTGGGGCCGGCCCGGTTAGCACCATCCGTTCCCTCAGAATCCGTCCCTTGGGGTTGGTGGTACGTTGAAGAAGCTCTGTCGACACCGAGAAGGCACTTGATCTAACAAAGGCGGCCAACCTCTCGCTCTCCATTGACCCCGACCAAGCGGCGCCTATTCGCCAGACGCATGAGTGACCTCACTCATTCACGTCCATGCATGAATAAAGTCCGCTCGTTCAGCGATCCCTCTAGATAGGGCTAGTCAGGTCCCGATTTGGCCCGCTCTCCGAACCTCATCAGCAGGGCCGATACCACGAGCAGAAAAATACTGATTCCGGTAAGCAAAGAGGCGATGGCCGTGATCGTCGGATTGATCTGGAGTGCCAGCTCATTAAACATCCGCTTCGGAACGGTTTCATAGGTTCCTGAGATGAAGGTCGTGACGATGACCTCGTCGAAGCTGGTGATAAATGCGAAGATCCAGGCGGCTCCGATACTGGGAAGAACGTTAGGAAGCAGGACTCGCCACAGCATTACTGGCGTAGAAGCCCCTAACGTGAAGGCCACCTGCTCTAATCTGACGTCGAAACTCCGGAAGGCGACGGTCATCACGAGGACTACTACCGGAACCCCAAGGACCATGTGGCCGATGATGAGCGCTGGCAAGGTTCCCAGCAGACCGATACGCGCGAACACAAGATATAGCGCCAGCGCGGTGATGATGGATGGAACCACGATCGGCACGATGAAATTAGCCTCGACAACCAGCCGTCCGGCAAACCTCCCCCGCACCAAGCCGTAGGCGGCCGAGCCCCCAAGCAGTAGCGCCAGAGTGCTTGCAGCAACCGCCACTTCTAACGAGGTCCATAGATCGTCGATCCAGCGTGGATCCGTGAAGAATGCTGCATACCAGCGAAGCGATAATCCGGGGGGTGGAAATTGGAGTGCGCTCGCGCTCGAGAACGACATTGGCACGACCACAAGGATCGGCAGAGATAGGAAAAGGAGGACTGAGACCGCCGCCGCACCCAAGATCACGCGGTCGAGGGCAATCTTGCGCCGGTGCACCACGATCGGCATAGCCTCAAATGCACTCGGGGTGATCGGCATGTCGTGGCGGTCGTTTCGCCCTTGTCGATTGCTCATGACACTCCTCACATGCCCGAATGCGGCGCGACGCGGCGATAGAGCGCGTAGAGAGCGAGGCTGGCCGCAAGCAATACGGTAGAAATTGCTGCGGCCAGTTCCCAGTTCGGCATCTTGTTGATCAAGACGTCGAGGACATTTGCAATCATTGAGACGCGCCCGCCGCCAAGGAGCGCCGGAGTGATGTAGAACCCGATTGCTGAGATGAAGACCAAGAGAGTGCTCGCGGCAAGAGCTGGCAGAGTCAAGGGAAAGAAAACCATCCAGAATGTCTGGACGTCCGATCCGCCTAAGGTCGCTGCGGCCTGCAGCAGGCGTCGGTCGAGCTTCGTCATCGCGGCATAGAGGGGTAGGACCATGAACGGGATGAGAATGTTCGTCATGCCGATGATCACCCCGAGTTCGTTGTACATCAAAGCGATTGGTTGATCTATAACACCCAGAGACAGAAGCGCCCGATTGACGATGCCAGCGTTTCCGAGGAGTACGATCCAAGCGTAACTCCTCACCAGGACGCTGACCCAGAAGGGTATGACTACGAAAGCCATCGCGACCAACCGCCCAGTTGGCGATAGCCGAGTCATCCAATAGGCAACTGGATATCCAAGCAAAGCGGAGCAAAAGGTGGTAATTGCGGCCACCTTGAAGGTGTTCAGCAGGACTTTGAGATAAACCTCTTGCTCAATGAGGTGTTGGTAGTTTGCCAGCGTCCAGGAGGGCGCGAAGCTGGTACGCAACATCAGCAAAATCGGAACGTCGAATGCGACCAACATAATCACAGCTAACGGAAGCACGTATGCAAAACCGTTGCGATTGAGCCCGGTACGTCCCATGTCCTAAATCCGCCAGCTGTTTTATTCCCGGCTCGCTGCCCTATTCACTTCCAGGCAGCGAGCCAGAGGATTCAATATACTTTCAAAGTCCCAACTTGAATTCCTGCCAGCGCTCTTCGACTTCCTTGCCGTGATCGACCCACCATTTGTAGTCGTAACCGACCTGGACATCCTTGTTCTGCTTCGCGGTCGGGAACTGACCGATCTTATCCTTTGGCAAGAGGGCACTAAGATCCGGGCTGGTTCCGGTATACGAAATGACGGTCGCCGCCACAGCCTGATTCTCCGCTACAGTCATCTCGTGCAGCAGCTTCATCGCGGCAGCCTTTTGCGCCGGGTTGGCGCCGCGCGGGACGGCGAAGAAGCTGAGATCGATCAGACCTTGGTTGAACGAGTAGTCCAGCTTCGGCTCGGTGGTGACCCGCCCTGACCATGCGATAGCGTACTGAACTTCATTGTCATTCAGGAGTTGGGGCGGCTGGGCACCGGTGGACCACCAGACGGCAACGTCGGGGCTAAGCTTTTTCAAGCTATTGAAGGCTCGGTCAAGATCGAGTGGATAGAGCTGTTCAGGCTTAACGCCGTCAGCCAGCAAAGCCATCGGAATAGCATAAAATGCTATGTCCGGGAGGGCGCGCTTACCCGGGAAATCTTTCACATTCCAGAAATCGGCCAAGGTCTTTGGCGCCTTGGCGTCCTTACGCCACGTCATGATTGTTGAATAATACTCATATCCCAGTGCGTAGTCATCGTGCGCCTCGGGAAACATCGGCAATGGAGCGATCGCACCCCAATCGAGCGGTTCAATCAGGTTCAAAGCCTTGGCCTGCTGAACCTCAGTGCCAACGAGCTCGAAAAGCACTGCCGAGATGCTGCCGGACGCGACCATCGCCTGCAGCTTTCCGATCCCGTTCGGGTTCTCGCGAACCACCTTTACGCCAGTCTTTTGCGTGAACGGCTCGATGTAGCCTTTCTGGATCGAGTCACCGGATTGACCGCCGGCTTCGACCATGCGGAGTTCAGTTACCGCATCATCCGCCCTGGCGTCGAAGGAAACACCAGCGAAGATCGTTACGCCTGCAAGCAATGCTAACAAAGTGGAAAGTGTTCTTTTCGTTTTCATGGTGGAGTTCCTCTCAGCGTCTTCTTAGTGGTTGAGTTAGACTCTTAGTAATTCGGGCGCGGCTGGCTGGGCTTTGGCCCGCGACGTGCCGCCCTCAGGAATGAGCCACACGGCTTCAGCATCCCAATCGAGGCGAACGGATGCCCCAGGCGGATATGGCTGCCCCGTTTGCATGCAAGCGGCGATCAATGGTGTGCCGTGCACTGTCTCGACATGATAACGAACGGTCTGGCCGAGATAGACGGATTCGATGACGGTCGCGGGGACACCCCGCTCCGAATTAGGCCCGAGCACGCGAACATGTTCAGGCCGTATGCTGATGGTAACGAGTGACCCGGACGGCTCGTCCGAAGCGCGGTAGGGCAATTCCTCGCCGGAGCGGAGCCGGATAACCCAATTCCCGGCACCATGCCGGATCGCTTCGCCATCAAGGCAATTGGTAGTACCGAGAAAGCCTGCGACAAACCGGTTGGCGGGTCTAGTATACGCTTCCAAGGGCTCGGCGATCTGCTGGACCGCGCCGTCGGCCAGGACCAGCACGCGATCCGAGAGGGAAAGCGCTTCCTCCTGATCGTGGGTGACCAGGATCGTGGTAATTCCGAGTTTGCGTTGCAATTGTTTTAGCTCAACTTGCAACTGCTCGCGCAGCATTCGGTCCAGAGCCGCAAGCGGCTCATCGAGCAACAGGATATCGGGCTGAAACACGATGGCCCGCGCAAACGCGACGCGCTGCTGCTGGCCGCCGGAAAGCTGCGTAGGGCGTCGGGCTTCGAAACCGCGTAGTCGCACCAGGTCCAGCGCGTCGCCGACCCGCCGCCGCGCATCCTCTGCCGGCACGCCCCGGACCTTCAACGGAAAGGCGACGTTATCGAACACTGACATATGCGGAAACAACGCGTAGCTTTGGAACACCAGCCCGATATTGCGTTTCGCCGGTCGGGTTGCCGTAACGTCGCGCCCACCGAGGACGATACGACCGGTAGTCGGCTCTGTCAGGCCGGCAATCAGCGAGAGGACCGTCGTTTTTCCCGACCCGCTGGGTCCGAGAATAGTGACGAACTCACCCTGCTGGGCCACGAAGTCGAGCCGCTCCAGCGCGCGGAACTGGCCGTATTGCTTCGAAAGCCCCTCAAGACTGATCGATGCCATCGCCCGGGCGCCTCCCTTGTTGCTCTGCTCCATATCTTCGTTAAAAACCATTGCGCGTCTAACATTTTTTGGACATGGATCAATCGCGAATGAGCAATAATGCCCTATCAGGTATCTTCGGGGCGTTCGTCGCGATCGCGGAGCGCGGCGGATATACAGGTGCGGCCCGCTTCCCGAACATCCCTGCTCCGGAGGTGGCCGGTCGCGCATCATGCGCTCGACCAGAATGGCGGCGTTGGGGCCGATCCTGGCCGCCCGGCTGATCAGGCTGGCCGGCGTGGTTGGCGTAGCGCTGGTGCGCCTTGGGCATGTGTTCGTTGACGGTGACATGGCCGGAATGCTGCGAGCGACGCACATGGCTGGCGACACGCTGGGGATCATGGAAGATCTCTACCACTCGTGAGTGAGCCGCACCTCGAGCGTGCGCCCGATGAGTCGGTGCGGCACCGAGTAGAAGGTCTCGTCGACCTCGACATGGTAGTCAGGATGGACCTTCGCCGACGCTTCCACTCGGCGTATTCGAACGGTGCTGCCCGCAGCGGTCTCAAGGCAGCCCACTCGATCTCCTCGAACAGTTCGCGGCGGCTTTGGCCGATATGGCGCATCGGCCGGTTGTTCAGCTCCTCGAGAGTTCGGCGGTCCGCCGCCCGGCTCCGTTGGGGTCGATTTGTGGCGCATTCCGGCACGTCTTCGTCAAGAAGCTTTGTGCGGACGAGGTGAGGACTGATATTGCC
>NZ_RZOL01000403.1:0-5547 GCF_004022985.1 Mesorhizobium sp. M7A.F.Ca.ET.027.02.1.1
TTCATCGCCTTCTCGACGGCACCTGGCGCTGTCGCCATGGACGGCAGCGGACGCAACTCGCCCTTCGCCGCCGCCCTGCTGCGCCACATCGCCGAGCCCGGCCAGAGCATCAACGACATGATGATCGCGGTGCGCCGCGACGTGGTTTCGCAAACCCGCGAAACCCAGCGCCCCTGGGAGCAGGGATCGCTGCTCGAACGCTTCGAATTCGTCCCGGACGGACAACCCGCAGAGCCACAAAGGCCGGCCGCGGCGCCGGCGCCTTCGACGGAAGTCGCCGCACTTGAACGCTCCGTCGGCGACGACAAGGGATCGATCGAAAACTTCCTGCGCCAGGACTATCTGGCGCCGGACGCCAAGGCGATGAGTGAGACCGTCAAACGGCTCTACGGCCCGTCGGCGACCATCTTCGGAACCCGCTACGACGCCGACGCCATCGTCAAGGTCAAGGCCGACTGGTTCGCGCAGTGGGCCTCCTGGTCGCTAAGCATGGAGGCCGGCAGCCTGGAGGTCACTCCACAGGGCGAAGATCGGGCCGAGGCAGTCTTTGCGATGCGCTACGACTATCTTCCAAAGGACAAGTCGGCGGCACGCCTGACCGGCAAGGCGCGCGTTACGCTTGGGCTGGTCAAGGTCGACGGCGGCTGGCGTATCGAATCCGAGACATCGCAAGCCCTGCAGTAGACATCGTCCGACGACCGGTCCGGCGGTGTCAGTAAGTTTGTGCCGGTTGCATATTGGTAGGAATTTATTCTTGACTCGGTGAGGGCAGCTATGCTACATTTTTGCCCATGGTGCTGATTTGAGCCAGTGACCCCGCCGCCCCGGCGGGTTTTGCTTTTGGGGCTTCGCAACCGACACGCCGGTCGACTCCAGGGAATAAACTTAACCCCTGCCGCTACCATCCGTTCCTGAAGCTTGAAAACGCGCCGTTTCGTTTGAGCGTCGGGTCGCCTATATTGCCGGCGATAGTGTTGGCGAGGAGACAGAGATGGCCGAGGACGCCGATCCGGCGCGCAGATCGATCGGTGCGCGGCGCAACCCCGACAGCGCCGATGCCATTCTCGAAGCCGCCGAGGCCGTACTGGTCGAAGCCGGTTATGCCGGTTTCTCGATCGAGGCGGTGGCGCGGCGGGCCCGCGCCGGCAAACCCACCATCTATCGCTGGTGGCCGAGCAAGGCGGCGTTGCTGCTTGAGGTCTACCAGCGCCAGAAGCGCGTCGATGTTCCCGATACCGGGCGGCTGGAGGAGGATCTCGTCGGCTTCCTGAAAAACCTGTTCACCCACTGGCGCGAGACATCGTCGGGAAGCGTGTTCCGGTCGCTGATCGCCGAGGCGCAGTCGGACGAGACCGCTGCCGCGGCCCTTGCCGACTACTCGCTGGGCCGACGCTCCCATACCGGCCAGATCATCGAACGCGCCAAGGCAAGGGGCGAAATCCCGGCCGACATCGATTCAGCTGTTGTCGCAGACCTGATCGCCTCCTTCGCCTGGAGACATCTGTTGACCAACCGGCTCGACGAGGACGAAGCCACCATCGGCAAGGCGGTCAACTACGTGATGCGAGGCATAGCGGCGCCCGCCCCCTAAAAATACGGCAATGAAAAAGGGCGCGGCAACCCCTGGCTGCCGCGCCCTTTTCGAAGACCTATCGGTCTTACTTGGCGCTTTCCAGCGTATCGACCGTCTTCTTCAGGTTCGCGTCGGGGATCTCGATCTTGGCGCCGGCGCGCAGCGACTTGACCAGCGCGAAATATTTGTCGCGGATGACCGCCTGCTTGGCCTGGTCCTTGACGTCGTCGAAGGCCGGCGGCTGCTTGGTGCGCTTGTCCTCGAGCTTGATGACATGCCAGCCGAACTGCGTTTGCACCGGCTGCTCGGTGTACTTGCCGACCTCGAGCGCGGAGGCCGCCTTATCGAACTCCGGCACCATCTGGCCAGGTCCGAACCAGCCGAGATCGCCGCCGCTGGTCTTGCCCGAGGGATCGCTGGTGTGCTCGGTGGCGAGCTTCTGGAAGTCGGCGCCGCCGTCGAGCTGCTTGATGATGGCCTCGGCTTCTTCCTTCGTCTTCACGAGGATGTGACGGGCATGCAGCTCGTTGGTGGGCGGCGTGTTGGCGATTTCCTGGTCGTAGCGGGCGCGGACCTCGGCGTCGGTGACCTTGTCGACGACGCCCTTCTCGACCATCTCGCCATGCAGCGCGCGCTGCTGCAGGAAGGCCATGCGGCGCTGGAAGTCGGGATCCTTGTCGAGCCCTGACGTGACCGCCTGGGCGGCCATGACACGGATCTCGATGGCAGCCGAGAGCGCTGCGGCACGGCGCTGCTCGGGTGGCAATTGCGCGAACTGCTGTGACAATTCCCCTTCGGCAAGCACCAGATCTGCTTCGGTCAGGGGCTGGCCGTTGACCGTGGCGATAACCTTATTCGGATCGACCGGTGCCGCGGCTGGCGCTGCTGCATCCGCCGGGGCGGGAGCGGTTTGCTGCGCCATCAGCGGCGAGAGCGAAAGGGCCGACAGGCCGACGGCCAAGCCAAGGCTGGCGAGCGACGCGCGGCGGAACAACAGGGACATAGGGTGGACTCCGGTGGGGATTGTTAAGAGGGTGCTTCCAGATCGGCCAGATTGTGGCGGAATTTGGCGCAGCCGGCAGGGCCAGCGCGGCGTTGACATCAGTTGAGCCCCCTCTTATCTGTCCAACGACTTTGCGTCCAGAACCGTTTTCCGGGCGCTTTTTGTGTTCGCCAGTGTTCACTAATGTGTTTGCCAGTGTTCACATGGAATTGATGGGGCCGGCCGGCGCCCATCTCAAGATTGAGAATTCTATCGAAAGGACCATTGGATGGTCAGTCTCGGCGGTCTCGCCCGTAAGGTTTTCGGTTCCTCCAACGACCGTCGGGTCAAATCGACCCGGCCCCGTGTCGAGGCGATCAACGCCATGGAAAACGAGATGCGGGCGCTCTCCGACGAGGAGTTGGTCGGCCGCACCGCGAAATTCCGCCAGGACATAGCCAATGGCGCCACACTCGACGACCTGTTGGTGCCGGCCTTCGCCACCGCCCGCGAGGCAGCGCGCCGCGTGCTCGGCATGCGCCCCTTCGATGTCCAGCTGATCGGCGGCATGGTGCTGCACAATGGCGGTATTGCCGAGATGCGCACCGGTGAGGGCAAGACCCTGGTCGCGACGCTGCCGGTCTACCTCAATGCGCTCGCCGGCAAGGGCGTCCACGTCGTCACCGTCAACGATTACCTGGCCACCCGCGACTCCGAATGGATGGGCCGCGTCTACAAGTTCCTCGGCCTCTCGGTCGGCGTCATCGTCCACGGCCTGTCCGACGAGGAGCGCAGCGCCGCCTACGCCGCCGATGTCACCTACGCCACCAACAACGAGCTTGGCTTCGACTATCTGCGCGACAACATGAAATACGAGCGCGCCCAGATGGTGCAGCGCGGTCACAATTACGCGATCGTCGACGAAGTCGATTCCATCCTGGTCGACGAGGCGCGCACGCCGCTGATCATTTCCGGTCCGCTCGAGGACCGTTCGGAAATGTACAACACCATCGACACCTTCATCATCCAGCTGCAGCCGCAGGATTATGAGATCGACGAGAAGCAGAAGACCTCGATCTTCACCGAGGAAGGCACCGAGAAGCTCGAGAACCTTTTGCGCGATGCCGGCCTGCTCAAGGGCGAGTCGCTCTACGACGTCGAGAACGTCGCCATCGTCCATCACGTCAACAACGCGCTGAAGGCGCACCGGCTGTTCCAGAAGGACAAGGACTACATCGTCCGCAACGGCGAGATCGTCATCATCGACGAGTTCACCGGCCGCATGATGCCGGGCCGCCGCTATTCGGAAGGCCTGCACCAGGCGCTCGAAGCCAAGGAGCATGTGGCGATCCAGCCGGAGAACCAGACGCTGGCCTCCGTCACCTTCCAGAATTATTTCCGCCTCTACAAGAAGCTCTCCGGCATGACCGGCACGGCGCTGACCGAGGCCGAGGAATTCGGCAACATCTACGGTCTCGAAGTCACCGAGATCCCGACCAATCTGCCGGTCGTGCGCATCGACGAGGACGACGAGGTCTACCGGACGGTCGAGGAGAAATACAAGGCGATCGTCAGGGAGATCCGCGAAGCCAGCGCCAAGGGCCAGCCGACGCTGGTCGGCACCACTTCCATCGAAAAGTCCGAGCAGCTGGCCGAGCGCCTGCGCAAGGAAGGTTTTACCGATTTCGAAGTGCTGAACGCCCGCCATCACGAGCGCGAGGCGGCGATCGTCGCCCAGGCCGGCAAGCCCGGCGCCATCACCATCGCCACCAACATGGCCGGCCGCGGCACCGACATAAAGCTCGGCGGCAATGCCGAGATGCGCATCGAGGAAGAACTCGGCGACATGCCGGCCGGACCCGAGCGCGAGGCGCGGGAAAAGGAAATCATTGCCGACATCGAGCGGCTGAAGGAAAAGGCGCTGGCCGCCGGCGGCCTCTATGTGCTGGCCACCGAACGCCACGAATCGCGCCGCATCGACAACCAGTTGCGCGGCCGTTCCGGGCGTCAGGGCGACCCCGGCCGCTCGAAATTCTTCCTGTCGCTGCAGGACGACCTGATGCGCATCTTCGGCTCCGAGCGCATGGACGGCATGCTGCAGAAGCTCGGCCTCAAGGAAGACGAGGCGATCATCCATCCGTGGATCAACAAGGCGCTGGAAAAGGCGCAGAAGAAGGTCGAGGCGCGCAACTTCGACATCCGCAAGAACCTTCTGAAATATGACGACGTCTCCAACGACCAGCGCAAGGTGGTGTTCGAGCAGCGCATCGAACTGATGGACGGCGAAGGCCTGTCCGAAACGATCGCCGAGATGCGCGAAGGCGTCATCGACGAGATCGTCGCCAAGGCCATTCCCGAAAACGCCTATGCCGAGCAGTGGAACGTTGCCGGGCTGAAGGCCGAGATCACCGAGTTCCTGAACCTCGACCTGCCGGTCGAGGACTGGGCCAAGGAAGAGGGCATCGCCGAGGACGACATCCGCGAGCGCATCGGGCAGGCCGCCGAAGCCGCCGCCAAGGAGCGCGCCGAGCGTTTTGGCCCGGAGGTGATGAATTACGTCGAGCGTTCGGTGGTGCTGCAGACGCTCGACCATCTGTGGCGCGAGCACATCGTCAATCTCGACCATCTGCGTTCGGTCGTCGGCTTCCGCGGCTACGCCCAGCGCGATCCGCTGCAGGAGTACAAGGGCGAGGCGTTCGAGCTGTTCCAGGCCATGCTCGGCAATTTGCGCCAGGCCGTCACCGCGCAGCTGATGCGCGTCGAGCTGGTCCGCCAGGCCGCCGAAGCGCCGCCTCCGGAAGCCCCCGACATGTTCGGCACCCATATCGACGGCACCACCGGCGAAAACGACTTCGAAGGCGGCGAGACCGCCCTCCTGGTCCGCCCGGAGACAACCGCCATCGTCGCTCCCGAGGACCGCGACCCCAACAACCAGGCCACCTGGGGCAAAGTCGGCCGCAACGAAGCCTGCCCCTGCGGTTCGGGGAAGAAG
>NZ_RZOL01000404.1:0-5544 GCF_004022985.1 Mesorhizobium sp. M7A.F.Ca.ET.027.02.1.1
TGCCGGCGGTCGGCGCTGAGGCCCTCCGGCTTCTCGAAGGCGAGATCCTGGGCGCGGCCATCGAACAGCAGCCTGCTGACCGGCGCATCGGGGTAGGGGTGGTCGAACAGCACGCTTTCACCAATCTCGATCGCGGTCTTCAGGGTCACGGCGTCGGCGGTGTCCCAGCCGGCGACGGCGAAGGCGTGCACTACTTCCTTTCGCGTACCGACAAGACCGACATTGATGGGATCGCCCGGAATGCCTTGTGGCGTGTGCGTCACCATCTCGAAGCTGTGCTTGCGAAAGCCGCGATCGCGGAACGTCCAGAATTCCGGTGCGGCGAAATAGGCGAGCGCCAGATAGGCGGCCAGCAAGGTCGCCACCCAGATTGCAACGCGTCGCCGAAAACTTCGCTGGCTCATGAACGCCGCCCGATCCGTGCGGTATCTGTTGCCTGACGGACCCTGGAAATCAATGGCCAGCAGCGCGCCGCCGGTCTATCGTGGGCATCGTTTCCTCGCGGGGGCAGCAATGGAGCGGAAGCTGGCAGGCCGCAAGCCAATGGCGTTGACCGCCGAGCTTGTCGCGCAAGTTGAGCGTGTCGAGCCTGATCCCGGGCCAGAGCCCGGAACCAGCGAGCACACCGATGCGGAGTTCGATGGCCTGGTCGACAAGCTGCTATCGCAGCATCGTCCCGAGACGCTTTGGGTCTTTGCCTACGGGTCGTTGATCTGGAACCCCGAATTCGCCCATGTCGAGCAGCGCCCGGCCACGGCGCCGGGATGGCACCGCTCGTTTTGCCTGAAACTGACCCGCTGGCGCGGAACCCGCGATTTGCCGGCCCTGATGCTGGCGCTCGATCGAGGCGGCAGCTGCAACGGCATCGTCTATCGGCTGCCCGCGGAAGATCATTTCGGGCAACTCGGCCAGTTGATGCGCCGCGAGATCGATGCCAACCCGCCAACCAACGTGCCATGCTGGATCAAGGTCAAGACCAGGGACGGGCCGCTGCGTGCCTTGGCTTTCGTCGCCGCGCCGGACGGCAGCGCCTATGCCGGCCGGTTGCCGTTGGAGCAGGTTGCCGACACTCTGGCGCGGGCTGCCGGTCATTGGGGCTCATCGGCGCAGTATTTGTTCAGGACCGTGAGCAAGCTTGAAGAGAGCGGCATCCGCGACCGGAATCTCTGGCGCATCCAGGACTTGGTTGCACGGCAGATCGCCGCTTCAACCGGTGGCGCCGATTAGGCTGATCTCTTCCTAACGGCAGGCGCGATAACCGTTTTTGCGGTTCTTGATGTCGAAATGGAAATGGTTGCGGTGGTCGTAATTGTAGCCGGGGCCGAGCACGGTGGTGAAGTACTGGCAGCCGTCGGCGCGCACATTGTTGAGGAAGCCGCGGGTGCGGAAAGCGAACAGGCCGGGCTTACGCACGTCAATGTCGTCGCCATTGTTGAGTTCGATGCTCATGACGTCGAGCGCATTTCCCTTGCCATGCTCGGACAGGACACCTTCGCCGGCAATCCTGCGGCAGGAATAGCTGGAGCCCTGGTGGATGGTCTTGACGTCGGAGAAATAGCGCCAGCGGGCGGAGGGGACGAGCTCGTTCTTCGTCCAGCCGGCAAAGGTGGCGGCCATGTCGCAGGTCAGGGTTGCCGCGGGTTTCATCTGGATGTTGCCGATGGCCGAAACCTTGACCGGATAATCGATGCCGCACTGGCCTTCATGGATCGGCGCCAGGTCGGTGTAGGCGACATCGAGACGCTTCAATTGCTGCCGGCAGTCGGTTTCGCTGGCCGGCATCTGCTCGACGGGCGACATCGGCTCGTCCATGCGCGGATAGGCGGCCTGCGTCATGTATGGATTGGAAGGGACAAGCTTCTGCATGCCGGCATATTGCGGCACGGCAGCCGTCTGCGCGCCGACGTCGACGGCTGGCTGCAGCGACAGCACACTACCAGTGTTGCAGGCGGAAAGCGCCGCCAGCGCCAGGCCGGCGGTCAGCATTGCTGCATATTTTGTCTGGCGCGCGGTGGCGAAAAACAAGGCCCGAAATTTGCCGGCCATTGGCGGAATCCCGTTGATGGATATCCGGCATTTTAACGATCAAGGGTAAAGGAAAACTCAGCGCCCGCGTTCATGCCTGCGGCCGAATTGCGGCACGCGGCCTGGATCAGCCATGCTCACTGGCAGAACGTGCCGCCATGCCGGCGCGGTTCGAGATCGAGATGGAAATGCAGGGAGTGATCAGGATCGGCGCCTGGACCGAGCACCGTCTTGAAGGGTCCACAGGCCGCCTTGCGCACGGCGTTGAGGAATTTGGCGTCCTTCTCCGGCGGCGCCGGGCCGACCTCGATCTTCTTGCCGTCCGACAGCGTGAAGCTGGCGATGTCGAGCGCGTTGCCAAAGGCGTGTTCCGACAGTTCTCGGGTGCCGTTGCGTGGCCGGCAGACAAAGGCCGATGCCTGGCCGATCGATTTCAGGTCCTCACCGAATTCGGCTTTCGCCGCCGGCTGGATGACATCGGCGGCAAAACGCGCCGTTGCCTCGGCCATTTTGCAATTGAGCTCGGTTCCGGGGCCGATGGCGACGGACTTTCCAAGGTCCTTCAGCACGATGGGATAGGGGATCGAACAGCCGATTTCGGGCTGGCTTTCCGCCTTGTGTTCTTCGAATTCGACGCCGAGCGTCTTCAGCCGTTCGCGGCAGGCGACTTCCTCGGCTGGCATTTTCTCATCGGGGAGATCGGCCGAGCGCGGATCGGGCAGCATCTTCTTCTCGTCCGCGTCCGCCGGCTTTTGCGGCGGTTGCGGGGCAACGGTGGGCGGCTGAGCCTCGGGCTCCGCGATGTCCGGTTTTGGCGTCGGCGTTGGCGCGACCGCCGGCGGTTCCGGCTCGCTTTTCGTATCGGTTGAGGGTTCGGGAACCGGCGGTTCGGGAAGTGCCTGCTTTTCCTGGCGGGATTTTTCTTCAGGGTTACGGTCGGGCGCGCCGGCGGTGTTCGGACCTTTCTTCTGCTCCCCGGTCTTTGCTGCGTCGGCCTTTGGAGTGTCCGTCGGGAGTGGCTCGGGCACCGGAATATTGGGTCCAGGCACCGGAACATCGGCAGGCAAGGGCAGCCGCAACTGCGTTTTCTGCTGTGCCTGCTTCCGCGTCACCGACCGGTGTCTTCGTGGTTTCAGGTGCTTTCCGCCTCGCTGTTTGAGGCGCTGTTCGGCTCGTGGAGTCAACGGCTGCTCTATCCTCGGCGTCAACGGCTCGTGATGCCGATGGCGATGTCTCGCCTCGGCCGGCATCATCAGCAAGGCCGTGACGGCCATGACGAACAAGATCCTGAACGTTCGGGAAAAGATAAGCGACCCCATCGCCGTCAACGGCGCCGACGCAAGGTGGTTGCCTCGGCCGCATCACGAACGGTAACCGCTCCGTTACGCACCGATCGCTTCCAGCCCTTCCTCCAGCCAGTCGGCGAGCAGCGGCATGCCAAGCAGGTATTTTGCGGTGCGCTTGTTGGCGCGTTCGCGCGCGGCCGCCAGCGCGTCCGCCCATTCGGTGGCGTCGTAGTCGCCGCGACCGACCCAGGCCAGCGCGATCAGTTCGGCTGCTTCATCGACATTGAGGTCGTTGATCAGTTCGCGCAGCTCTTCCTCGGTCAGATTCTCGGAGCTTTCCTCGGCAAGGCCGTCATGGTGATGGTTGACATGGGACTCGCCGTCGAGCTCGACCTCATGCTCGGCGCCATCGGCATAGTCTTCATTGACGGCCGCACTCAGCGCCTTGGCCTTGAGGATGAACAGGCGCACAGTGTCGGGGCCGATCGAAAGCTCCCAGTCCTTTTCAAGCCGCCGCTGCAAGGGCCGTCTCCCTCAGGTCGTTTGCCGGATGATAGCGGATTTGCGGCATCCGTCACCTGATGTTCTCCGCACGCAATTTTCCGGGATGAAACGCAAGCCGTCCGGCGTTAGTGTTGCATTCTCACCCTCCAGGAGGCTTCGATGCATAAAAGAGTGCTGATCCAGGTGGCGACTGCCCTTGTCGCGCTGCAGTTCCTTGCCGTTCCGGTGTTCGCCGCCGGCGGTGACAGTGGCGGCAGCGATCAGACGGTCACCCAATGCAAGAAGGGCGAAGTCTGGGACAAGAAGAAGAAAAAGTGCGTCGCACCCCAGGAGGGCATGCTCGACGACGACAGCATCTATGATGCTGGCCACGCGTTGGCGATGGCCGGGCGCTATGACGAGGCGATCGCCGTGCTCAGCCTTGCCGCCAACAAGCAGGATCCGCGCATCCTCAACTATCTCGGCTATTCGCACCGCCATTCCGGCCGCGTCACCGTCGGCCTCGGCTATTACGAGGAGGCGCTGCGCATCGATCCGAACTACACGCTGGTGCGTGAATATCTCGGCGAAGCGCATCTGCAGATCGGCGATCTGGCCGGCGCCCGGCAACAGCTGATGGAAATCGAGAAGCGGACCGGCAAGGGTTCGCGCGAATATGGCATGCTGGCCGAGCAGATCGACCATTTCATGAGAAGCTAAAAAGATCCCAGGGCTCTTCCAAGCGGCCGCGAGCGATCGCGGCCGCTTTTTGTTGCCCCCAGCCTCATTCACGCCCTGGCTGATGAAAACGGGGATGATTTTAGCAAAACCGATTTTTGGGCGTGAAAAACCCGCTGACATTGCTATATTCAGGGAAATTGCGGTGAAACGGTTCCGTTAGCCCGAGGCTGCCGGACCCGTTTTCTTTTTGTACCCATCGACAAGGCTTTCCCCGAAACGCGGGGGTGGCAGCAGGAAAGGTCAGGCATCATGAACAAGGTCCCGATGACAGGCGAGGGGTTCGCGTCATTGAAGGAAGAACTGCGCTGGCGCCAGCAGGAAGAGCGGCCGCGCATCATCGAGGCGATCTCCGAAGCGCGCTCGCATGGCGACCTGTCCGAAAATGCCGAATATCATGCCGCCAAGGAGGCGCAGAGCCTTAACGAGGGCCGCGTCAACGAGCTTGAAGATTATATCGCGCGGGCCGAAGTGATCGACGTCAGCAAGCTCAGCGGCGACAAGATCAAGTTCGGCGCCACCGTGGTGCTGGTCGACGAGGACACCGAGGAAAAGAAGACTTACCGGATCGTCGGCGACCAGGAGGCGGACGTGAAGTCCGGCCGCATCTCGATCTCCTCGCCGATCGCGCGTGCGCTCATCGGCAAGGAAGTCGGCGACGCCATCGAAGTCAATGCGCCCGGCGGTGCCAGGGGGTATGAGATCGTCCAAGTGCAGTTCATCTAGGGAATTTGAGGGGGGCGGCTGCGACTTTTAAGCTGAGGTTTGCGCCGCCCCTCATCGCCCTGCCGGGCATTTCTCCCCGTATAGTGACGGGGAGAAAGATGCTCCCATCGACGATTTCGCCGATTTTCAACGTAGCAGAATAGACGCTGGCCTTGCGTTCAGTGTCCAGCCGATAGATGGGTAACAGTTTGAACCGGATAGATAGGTAACAGTTTTCCCCCTTATGATGGGTTCGCGGCAGCGCCAAGCGGTTGGGTTGGCGCGGCGCTGCGGCGAACCAGTTTCC
>NZ_RZOL01000405.1:0-5501 GCF_004022985.1 Mesorhizobium sp. M7A.F.Ca.ET.027.02.1.1
GAGCAGCGGCGCGTCGGTCTGGAATTCCAGATGATAGCCGCGCTCGGTCTCGAGCGGAATCCTGTCGCCGGCCTGCGCGGCCAGTGCGCGCGACCTTGCACCGGCGGCGATCACCACCGTGCCAGCCTTGATGCGAACGCCGGGTCCGCTGAGCTGGACACCGTCAGCCTCGACCTGCAGCCCGGTGATCTCAGCTTGCTTTACCGATGCACCACGGGCACTCACCGCGCCCAGCAACCGCCGCATCACCATTGCCGGATCGGTGACATTGATCGAATCGGGAAAATACACGCCATGCGCTGCTGTCGCCGGCAGGCCCGGCTCAAGCGCCGCCACCTCTTCGGGAGTCAGCACCTCTTGGTGGATGCCAAGCCCAGCGCGCATTGCCCGGCCGCCGGCGCCAGCGGCAAAATCGCTCTCGCGGCGATAGAGATAAAGACAGCCATTGCGGCGCAGCAGGTCCTCCAGCCCGGCCTCCCCGGCCATGTCTTCCCAGGCCGGGAGGGCGTGGGCCAGCAGTCCGGCGAGCGCCAGCGCATTGGCCCGGGTGGCCGCCGGCAGCGATTGCCGCATGAACCGAACGAGCCATGGCGCCAGCTGCAGCAGCGCCGGCCAGCGCAGCGAAAACGGGCTGTCGGGATCAAGCAGCAGCTTTGGCAACGCCCGCAGCACCGCAGGAGTGCCGACCGGCATGCAGGCATATTCGGCGATCGTTCCGGCATTGCCTGATGACGCGCCGGAGCCCGGCTCGTTCGGATCGATGAGCAGGACTTCACGGCCGTCCGCGACAAGGCGAAGTGCCGTCGCCAGCCCGACAACTCCGGCGCCGACAATGGCGATTTCGACCGTTTCAGAAGCAGCCACTGTAGATCTTCCCGATTGACCAGTACCGATCATGTGGTCTCTTGGTTCGGGGTCGCGGTCCAGTCTTGATCCCTGGAATCGAATAGGCCAGATCTTTCCGCGCCTCAGGCAACGGGCGTCCAGATCACGTCCTCGATTTTTTGCGCGCCGGTGGCCAGCATCGCCAGCCGGTCGAAGCCGAGCGCGATGCCGCTGGCCGGCGGCATGATGGCCAGCGCCGCGAGGAAATCCTCGTCGAGCGGATAGCGCTCGCCATAGATGCGCTGCTTCTCGTCCATCTCGATGACGAAGCGCCGGCGCTGCTCGTCGGCATCGGTCAGTTCGCCAAAGCCGTTGGCGAGCTCGACGCCGCAGCAATAGAGCTCGAAGCGCTCGGCGACGCGCGGGTCGCGCGGGCTCGGCCGCGCCAGTGCTGCTTCGGCCACCGGATATTCGCACAGGATGGTCGCGCGGCCCTGCCCGAGGAATGGCTCGACCTTTTCCACCATCACCCGGCTGAACAGATCGGCCCAGCTGTCGTCCGGCGCGGTGCGCAGGCCGGCCTGGGTCAAGGCCCAATACAACGCCTCGCGGTCGGTGCTGCCGTCGGCGGCGACGGTGGCCAGCAGGTCGATGCCGGCATGACGAGAGAAGGCATCCGCCACCGTCAGCCGTTCCGGCTCGGCGAACGGATCGCAGTCGCGGCCCCGGAAAGAGAAAAGAGTAGCCCCTGCCCTTGTCGCGGCCAGCGCCAGAAAGGCCGCGCAATCCAGCATCAGGCTCTCATAGGCTTCGCCGACGCGATACCATTCGAGCATGGTGAACTCGGGATGGTGCAAGGGGCCGCGCTCGCGGTTGCGGTAGACCGGACCGAAGCTGAAAATCCTGGTTTCACCGGCGGCGAGCAGCTTCTTGCAGGCGAATTCCGGAGAGGTGTGGAGATAGAGCGGCGCCCTTGCGCCGTCCGGCCCGACCGCTTCGGTGGCGAAAGCCGCCAGATGCGCCTCATTGCCGGGCGAAATCTGCAGGGCCGCCGTCTGCACCTCTACGAAATCATGGGCGGCGAACCAGTCGCGCAGGCTGGCGGCGATGCCGTTGCGCAGCATCAGCCGCGGGCGGCGGTCGGCATGAACGTCAGGCGTCCACCAGGGCGAAGCTTCGGTCATGCGGCTCGGAACATGGTGGAATGGGGCTGGCGGCGGCGGCCAAGATGCGCTAGGCCCCCATCCAGCGCCGCACTAGCCGGCAAACGCCAGTCAACTCTTCTTGCAGGATTTAAAACCGTGGTGAAAGTCATCGCCAGTTCGCTCCGCAAAGGCAATGTCGTCGACAAGGACGGCAAGCTTTATGTGATCCTCTTTGCCGAAAACATCCACCCAGGCAAGGGCACGCCGGTAACGCAGCTCGACATGCGCCGCATCGGCGACGGGGTGAAGGTTTCGGAGCGCTACCGCACTACCGAGCAGGTTGAGCGCGCCTATGTGGAAGAGCGCGAACACACCTTCCTGTACCGTGATGGCGAAGGCTTTCATTTCATGAACCCGGAAAGCTACGATCAGGTCGCGGTATCCGAAGCCGTGGTCGGCGACATGGCGCCTTACCTGCTGGAAGGCATGGCCGTGCAGGTGTCGCAGTTCAACGGCATTGCCATTTCCCTGGTGCTGCCGCAGCGCGCCACCTTCGAAGTGGTGGAAACCGAGCCGACGACTAAGGGCCAGACGGCCTCGTCATCCTACAAGCCGGCCGTGCTGTCCAACGGCGTGCGCACCCTGGTGCCCCCGCACATCGCACCAGGCACCCGCGTGGTGGTGATGACGGCCGATGGCGCTTATGTGGAGCGGGCGAAGGACTGAGGGGGGCGAGCGCCCAAACGACCACTGCAAGCAATGCCTTTCCATAGACAGGGGGCAGCTTCGAAACACCGCTTATTGCTTGAAGCAGTGCTCGCGGTGCCATTGCAAGAAATGAGGATGCGGGCGTTCGAGCTGTCGGCGAGGCGGAAGCGCGCGGCGCGTCTTGTTTATGAAGCCCTGCACGCTGTCGAAGTCATTGACCTGTCTGGACAGGATTTCCAAATCGTCCGACAGGCTGATCAATCCACGGTCGAACATCCAATGCGCAGTGCCGGACAGTGCGATCCCATTGTTGACGACATCAGGCCCGTTCGCCTCAACCGGTCGAATATGTGCGGCAGAAACCTCTGCCCGGCCTCCGCCATTTATCAGCTTGAGACCTGTGATCGCGCAGCGCTCGTCATAGGCACGTAAGACGACTCGACGGAAAATGCGGTCCCGCACGATTCGCGATCCGATGTAGCTTACGCGGTCACGACTCTGCTCGAATTCGAATGGCGCCTGCTCATCCTGAAAGCCGGCAGATATGCCGACCTCATCAACGCGCGGCAGCAACAACTCATTCGTATCCAGGCCCAGATCGATGATCCGGTTGAAGTCACCTGGGCTGAGTGCGCGGACAGCAGATTGGGCGCGGCCAGAAATCCGTCCCTCATCATTGAGCAGGCCTCGTTCGACGGGACCGTCAGATCCGCTAAATGGAACAGGATTGACGAAATCGAGGTAGCTTCCGGGCTCAATCAGCGCGAGATACATGTCAGGCGTTACCGGATCGGGGATGATCTGCTGGACTTTCGCTACAGCGTAATAGCCCCGTGTATCGTTTACCTTGCTGGGCTCGTAGTAGATAATCCACTTGCCGACACACGCTTCAACGCGGCGCAGATAAGGGCGAGGAAACTGGTATTGCTCTGCGGGGCGATCGTTGTATCGCGAATCCGAGCGATGAATGAAAACCCCGAATCCCATGAATCTTCCTGCAATGCGTTCTTGGGAATAACTACTTCAGATGTGGCATCAAAATCCGAACTTTGGGGTTTAGTCCAGGCGGCGGTCGCACTTCCCCATGGTATCGGTCTTTCGCAGCCTCGCGCTGAAGCGCCACACTACAACGAAGCGCAGCAATATATTTCAGGAAGCCTGTCGCAAAGCGCCCACGCGGTTCGTCCTTTGACGGAAGAAGGAGAGCGCTATGCGAAAACTCATCGTCACCGAATTCATCAGCGTCGATGGCATTGCCGAGGTCGAGAAGCTGCCCAGCGTGACCTGGAACGACGAGATGAACAGGTTCAAGGAAGACGAGCTTGCCGACAGCGGCGCCATGCTTTTGGGGCGCACGACCTATGAGATCTTTGCCGGCTCCTGGCCAACGGAAACCGGAGATTTTGCCGACCGGTTCAACGCGCTGCCTAAATATGTCGCCTCGACCAGCCTGAAGGCGCTCGACTGGAAGCCGGCCGAATTGCTGAAAGGGCCTCTGCCGGAAGCGGTCAGGACGCTGAAGCAAGGCAGCGGCGGCAACATCTACGTGCATGGCAGCCTCAGCGTCGCGCAGGAATTGCTGCGCCACGGCCTGGTCGACCGCGTCAGGCTGCTCAGCTATCCAGGCACCGTCGGCCAGGGCAAGCCGCTATTCCCAGGCGGCGCGGCGGTGTCGCTCGACCTGATTTCCGCAAAACCATTTAGCAACGGCGTGGTGGCGCTAGAGTATGCGCCGATGACGGCTAAGTCATAAGACGGTTGGGCTCTCTCCTCTCAGGTGAAGGAAAGATGCACTTCACCCGACCTGTTTCCCCCGCCTCCTCTTGATGGCGGCATTATTCCTCGCCTCAACCACCTTCTCAACCTGCCGCTTCAGCTCGTCCTTGATATCGACCGTCTCGTTCATCAAGGCGTCGATCTTCAGGAAATCGAGGACGCGGTATCTCGAGACTGCCGGGCGGACCAGGATGTCGGGGCGGCATTGTTTCAGCTTGTTGGCGGTGATCGACTGCATCATCAGCTGCGTGGCGCCGAACATCAGGTCGACGGAGGTCGGCTGTTTGCGGTCGGCCTCTTCCGGCGCGCCGACCACGTCGACGCCGATGATGATGTCGGCATCGTTCTCGATCAGGTCGAACGGCACGGGATTGTAGATGCCGCCGTCGATAAGCAGCCTGCCGTCGCGCGTCACCGGGCGGAACACGGCGGGGATGGCCGCCGAGGCCGCCAGCGCCGAGTGCAGGTCGCCGTCTTCGAAGACAGCCAGCTTGTGGCCGAAATAGTCGGTCGCCGTCACCTTGAGCGGGATTTTCAGCTCGGCGAAGGTTTCGGGAATGGCCTCGGGCAGAAAGGCTTTCAGGATGCGCTCGACGTTGAACTGGCTGACGCGGATGCCGCCCTGCATGGCTTCGGCGATGGTGCCCGGCCGCGCCCGCCACATGCGGCTCGCCACCTCGGCGCGGCGGCCAAGGATCGAGCGGGCATAGTCGTGGATGTCCTTGCCGGTCATGCCCGATGCCATGCCGGCACCCATGATGGCGCCGATCGACGAGCCGGCTATGGCCACCGGTTTTATGCCCAGTTCGTCCAGCGCCTCGATGACATGGATATGCGCCAGCCCGCGCGCGCCGCCGCCGCCGAAGGCGATGCCGAAGCTAGGCGCCATTTTGCGTGACTCCTGCCTCGTTTCTGGCCGGCGACGGAGACCGCCAATTGTTGAAGTTGGCGCCGCCCCTCACCTGCCTGCCGGCATCCTCTCCCCGTCACTATACGGGGAGAAGGGTGCTGCCATCGCCGATTTCGCCAATCACCAAGGTTGCAAGG
>NZ_RZOL01000406.1:0-5473 GCF_004022985.1 Mesorhizobium sp. M7A.F.Ca.ET.027.02.1.1
ATCTCGCTGGACTCGACGCGTTGGTCGTCAATGATCCAGAGTTCCATCCCGGGTTTGGCCCGCGCGCCGATCAATCGATCGCGCATGAATTGCTCGGCTACCTGGCCGCACAGCTGGGCCGGTCACCGGAGCTCTACCGGGATTACAGCCGCCGCCCGCAGACCCGGACCGATCACCCGCTTGAGCTCGCAGCGCTGCGCGGTCTGCGGGTTCCCGCCCGGGATGATGTGCCGATGATGGTCGAACTTGCCGTCAGGGGCTCCAGGATCTGAGCCGGATGGAGGGAAAGTTCGCGCGTGGCGTCCGCTGATCGTGTGTTTCTGGGCCGCCAGCATATGGATGTGCTGGCATCTCCGAATCGTCGAGACTCACCAGCGCCCGACTTTCCTTCGCTTCCAAGAATGCAGTTTTCCCAACAGTTTTGAGCGATAAGAGCTGCACGATCCGCGGCTGGTGACAGATTCCGTCATTAGCCTGTGGAAACCTGAAATCGCGAGAGATTGGCAGCCTAGGCAGGAACCCAAGCGCAGCCCAGTATCTGTTTCGGGGAATCAAAGCCTTCTCACGCGAAGGCAAAAGGTAGGGGCATTGGCTTTTCGATTTGTTCATACGGCGGACGTTCATCTGGATTCGCCTCTTCGGTCGCTGGCGCTACGCAACCCGGAACTGGGTAAACTGATTGGCAACGCGACGCGGCGTGCCTTTGTCAATATCGTCGATCTCTGCCTGTCCGAGCAGGTCGACGCGCTTCTTCTGGCAGGTGATCTCTACGACGGCGATCAGACCTCCATGAAAACTGCTCGGTTCCTTTCCGAGCAAATCCGCCGCCTGGACCAAGCCGGAGTCCGGGTGTTCATCATCCGGGGCAACCATGATGCGTTGTCGAAGATCACCAGAGAACTGGCGTACCCGGAATCAGTAAAAGTCTACGGTGGGCGCCCCGAGGCTATTTCGCTCGAATCGGGAGATCGAGCCACCCCTGTGGTCATTCACGGGCTTAGCTTTGCGCAGGCACAGTGTCCGGAAAGTCTGGTGGGAAAGTACAAGCCACGGGTCGAAGGCGCTGTGAATATAGGTCTTCTGCACACCAGCCTCGCAGGAACGCGGGGGCACGATCGGTACGCACCCTGCAACGTCTCGGATCTGGAGGCGACAGAGTTCGACTATTGGGCGCTCGGTCACATTCACAAGCGGTCAATCAGCACCGGACGCTGCACGATCGTTATGCCGGGCATGCCCCAGGGGCGCGACATCAACGAATCCGGTCCGAAATCGGTCAGTCTTGTTACGATCGCTGATGACCGCACAGTCCATGTTGAGGAGAGGTTCACCAGCATCGCACAGTTCGAGCGCGTGGTGATCGACCTCGATGGCGTCGCAGATTGGCGTCAGATGGTGACCACGGTAGCCGCCACCCTGGAGGCTGCGCGGGAAGCTGCAAATTCCGAACACCTTGTGGTCCGACTTTCCTTCACCGGACGAACGCCGCTCGCATGGCAGCTCCGCAACGATGCCGACCTCATTAAGGCCGAAGCCGAGCACAGAGCATCTGTCATTGGCCGGACCTGGATCGAGAAAGTGGAGATCCAGTGCACCGACCTCGTTTCCGCGGATCGGTCCAACGGGGGTCCACTCGTCGAACTTCGAGAGCTTGTCGGAAGCGAGATCATCGGGTCGGAAGCTTACCACGCCACGCTCATCGATATTGGCGAGGAGCTTCGTGGTCATCTGCCGCCTGAAAGCAGAGGTGCTTTCGGTGCTGACCAGGAGGAGTTTCGGGCCACGTTGCGCCTGCTCGCGCAGGAGGGGGTCGAAGATGTGCTCGCACGGCTCCATCGCCGGAAGCAGGATGAGGTAGCCTGATGCGCATCAACCGGCTTGACCTTACCCGCTACGGCAAATTCACCGACAAGCACATCGACTTCGGGCCCGTGGAGCCGGGGCGTCCGGATTTACACATCATCTACGGTCCGAACGAGGCGGGCAAATCGACAGCCCTATCTGCATTCCTCGACCTCCTCTTCGGCGTCGAGTCCCGCAGCCGCTATGATTTCCTCCATCCATACTCAACGATGCGCATCGGGGCCGCATTGGAGATCGGTGGTTTTGCCCGGGAGCTTGTCCGGATCAAGAAGCCCCAAAACAGTCTGCTCGGTCCGGGTGATCAGCCGATCGGCGAACATTTGATCCTCGGCGAGCTTGGTGGAGTTGAGCGGGACGTCTATTGCGCGATGTTTTCACTCGACGATGACACCCTTGAGGAAGGCGGCGAGAGCATTCTGGCGAGCAAGGGTGATCTCGGGCAGCTTCTGTTTTCGGCAAGCACAGGATTGGCGGCACTAAGTCAGACGCTTGTTGAATTGCGTTTGCAAGCCGACGGCCTGTTTAAGCTCCGTGCCCGCAGCAGTGAAATCGGCGACTTGAAAAGTCGGCTTTCCGACCTGAAGGAGCGAAAAGAGCAGATTGACACGCTCGCCACCCATTATCGCCAGATGGTGGAAACCAAGGAGCGGTCACTGGCGCACTATGACGAAGCGATGGCCGACCGAACCCGGACGCAGCTGCGGCTGGAGGAGGTCAAAAACCTGCTGACCGCACTGCCACGACTGTCGGAATTGCGGCACATCCGGGACATCCTCGCTGAGTTGCAAGATGTTCCCGAGGCGCCGCCGTCGTGGGCAAACGAACTGCCGGTACTTCATCAAGAGGACATCGAGCTTGCCGTGAAGCGGGAGACCGCGAAAGCGTCAATGGCCGAGCTTGAGAAAGGGCTCAATGCCATTGCCGTAGACGAGATCGCGCTCACCGTGGGGCAACGGATGGACGCTATCGGCGAGTTGCACGCCCGTTATGTCACCGCCGAAAGGGATTTGCCGGACCGCCGTCTTCAATTGACGGAGGTCGACCGGGAAATTGCGAACATTCTGCGGCTTCTCGAGCGCCCCGAAGAAGACGAGCCGAGCAGCCTGATGCTCGGAAGTCGCATTTCTGGGAGTATCAGAGACCTCGTTGAACGCCGATCCGGTATCGACGCGACGCTTCAAAACGCGAAGCGCGAAGCCAAAGAGGCAAACCGCCGTCTGATTGAGTTGCAGAGCAAGCTGTCGAGCGAAGCCGCTGCCTCCACAAACGGCAAAGCCATTGCGGCGCTGGCGAGGGAGCTCTCGGCGCTTCGAGAGAACGATCATGCATCCCGCCGCCGCGTCGCGGAACGCTCTCGTGTGGAACTCCTGGGAACACTGGCGCAACAGATGTCGGAACTCCGACCCTGGGGTGAAAGTCTAGACCAGGTGAGGCAAATGAGAGTGCCGGCGCCTTCTGAGCTGGAGAGCTGGAAATCAGCTCTTTCTAAAGCGGAAGCCGAGATCGATCGCCACAGCGATGACAGCGGGCGCCTCACGAGTGAGCAGCGGCGTTTACGAGCCGAACTGGATGCAGTGAAGAATTCCACCGGCGTCGTGGACGATCATGAGGCAGCGACGTCGCGATCAGCGCGTGAAGCGGCGTGGGCCAAGCATCGTGAGGCGCTCGATCAATCGACCGCTGCGGCGTTTGAGATCGAGCTGCGGAAAGACGATCTGATCACCAGCGCCCGGCTGGGACACATGGGCGACCTGGCGAAGCTCAATCAAACCTGTCAGAGACTCGCCGTCGCGGAAGCGGAATTGGAACGTTCAGCGGAGCTGCTGAACGCGGCAAAATCGAAACGCGAAGTTATCAGGGCCAACATTCTGGAGTCCGCTCGGAAAATGGCTCCGGCTGTTTCCGGCGAGATCACGCTAGGTGGGCTTGAGGCATGGCTGCGCCGCCGCGAAATGGCCCTCGCGACGGCCGCATTGCTCAGGCAGGCGGAAGGTGACCTACGCCAGGCGGAAGCGGATGGCTCGGCGGCGCAGAACCGGCTCTCGGCGGCACTGTCGGCGGCAGCCGTTCCCCATGATCACTCTGATTCCTGCGAAGCGCTTTTGGCTACGGCCCAATCGGCCGTTGATCTGGAAGTTGAACACAAGAATCTGAGGGAGCAGCTTGAACGCTGCGAAAGGGAGGAGGCTTCCCGCCGCTCAGCCCTTGAAACGGCATCCGCCGACGAGGCGCGATGGGACGCGTCATGGGCTCAGGTTTGCAGGAGCTGCTGGCTCGGGGCGGGCGGCACTATCCCCAGCCTCATGACCGTCAAGGAGGTCATGGACCGACTAGCCGAGCTCGGCCCGGCTGCTCAACGGCAAGCCGGATTGGCAGATCGCATCGCCAAGATGGAGGACGATCAGGCGGCCTTTTCGCGCGAGCTTGCCGTCATGGCCGCAGAACTCGGATTGGAGCGACCAGCAGAGAGTGCCCTGAGCCTCTGGGCGCTGATGTCCGCCAGAGTGGAAGAGGCCCGATCGAAAAAGGCGGAAAAGGAATCCATGCAGCTTGCTCTCAAGGATCAGAGCCTCAAAAGCCGGGACCTGGAGGCTGAAATCGAGATTTGCGAGCGACGCAAATCTGAAATGACGCAGCTGTTCGGAGTAACTTCCTTGCAGGAGGTTGAGAAAAAGCTGCGCATGATCGAGCAAAAGATCGACTCGCGCCGGCGTTGTCATATCATCGAACGCGAAATCCGCGAGGCGCTGCCAATTCAGGACATGGCCGATGTCGAACAGATGCTTGACGCCGCGGATCGGCATGCGCTGGAGGCCGAGCAGGTAGAACTCAGAGCCCGGTTTGAGGATCAGGATCGGCGCGTACGAGAGTTGTTTACGGCATACAGCAAAGCGTCCGACGAGGTGGATGCTGTCGACGGCGACAATGCCGTGGCTGCTCTTGAGGAGCAACGGCGCACGGTCCTCCTGGAAATCGAGGATAAAGCGTTCAGCTACTTCCGCCTCAGGGCCGGCATCGTAGCGGCCGAGCAAGCCTTGCGCCTCTATCGCGACAAGCATCGCAGTTCGATGATGCTTCGCGCCTCGGCGGCTTTTCAGGTGATCAGCCGCGGCGCCTATCGCGGTCTGGCGACCCAGCCTGACAAGGACACCGAAGTCCTTATTGGCATCGGGGCTGATGGGAGTTCCAAGCTGGCGCAGGAAATGTCAAAGGGAACGCGCTTTCAACTCTATCTCGCGCTCCGGGTTGCCGGCTACCACGAGTTCGCCCAATCTCGAACCTCGGTTCCCTTTATCGCCGACGACATCATGGAGACGTTCGACGACTTTCGGGCGGAGGAAGCTTTCCGGCTCTTCGCCGATATGGCGAAAGTGGGTCAGGTAATTTATCTGACGCATCACCAGCATCTTTGCGACATCGCCCGGCGGGTTTGTCCTAATGCGCGCATACACGAGTTGGCCGCGCCACTCGTCCAGGAACGCCGAGCTGCGTGAGACGTCGATCCCGAGATGGTGCAAGCCGGGGGCCCTCCGTGACCGCCCGTGACCAATTCAAAGATTATTCGCCGATCAGCGCCGAAGCGCCAAGCCGTTTACAGGCACTTTGAGGA
>NZ_RZOL01000407.1:0-5472 GCF_004022985.1 Mesorhizobium sp. M7A.F.Ca.ET.027.02.1.1
CCCTTCCAGCTGGTGACGCCAGCCAACATCGACAAGTTCCTGAAGAAGAACTGAGCCGCCAACGGTTCGATACGGAGCGGCGCTCTCGACCAAGACAGCGCCGCTCCCCTCTCTCCCTCAGCGCCGCAGGCGCGAGGGCGACCGCGGCTGATGGAGGACAGAATACGTGGCACAGACATCTCATGGCGTGGGCGGCGTCGGTTATGATGCGAAGAAGCGCACATGGCCGGCCGAGTTCAATGTTTTCCTGGCACTGGTCATTCTCGTCGTCATCTTCGAACTGATCGGCCGCATTTTTCTCGGCGACAGCTTCCTGTTCAACACACGCAGCGACGTCGGCGGCATCTTCAACGAAGCGCGCCTGCAGATCATCATCCTGCAGGTGTCGATCGTCGGCATCATCGCCATCGGTGTGACGCAAGTGATCATCACCGGCGGCATCGACCTGTCCTCGGGCTCGATCGTCGGCGCGACCGCCATGATCGCCATGAGCTTCGCCCAGGTGGCGACGGTCAACGGCAACCCCAATCCCAAGGCGATGTTCCTGGCGCAAGGCTGGACCGACCTGCCTGTCATCGTGCCGCTGCTGGTGGCGATCGCCTGCGGCCTGTTCGCCGGCCTGGTCAATGGCGCGCTGATCGCCTACACGCGCATTCCGCCGTTCATCGCCACGCTCGGCATGATGGTGACCGCGCGCGGCATCGCCAAATGGTGGTCCAAGGGCCAGCCGATCTCCTTTCCCACCGAGAGTTTCGCCGGCATCGGCAAAGGCCTGATGCCCGTCGTCATCTTCCTGTCGCTGGCCATCCTGTTCCAGCTGATCATGACCTACACCAGGTACGGCAAGCACTGTTACGCGATCGGCTCCAACGAGGACGCCGCGCGCATGTCCGGCATCAAGATCGCCAACCACAAGATCCTGGTCTACGTCATCGCCGGCATTCTCGCCGCGCTCGCCGCCGTGGTGCTGAGCTCCAAGAACCTGACCGCGCAGTCCGGCATGGGCGTGATGTACGAGCTCGACGCCATCGCCATGGCGGTCATCGGCGGCGTCTCCCTGTCGGGCGGCCGCGGCTCGATCATCGGCACGGTGATCGGCTCGCTGATCTTCGGCGTCATCATCTCCGGCTTCACCTTCCTGCGCCTCGACGCCTACTACCAGGAGATGGTCAAGGGTGTGATCATCGTCGGTGCGGTGGTTCTCGACCAGTGGCGCCAACGCCTGCGGGCAATGAGGGCATGACCATGTCAGACATCGTCCTGAAGACTGAAAACCTGACCAAGCGCTATGGCGGCGTGCACGCGCTGGAAGGGGCGAACTTCGAACTGCGCAAGGGCGAGCATGTCGCCATCATGGGCGACAACGGCGCCGGCAAGTCGACCTTCGTGCGCCAGATCACCGGCGTCGAGCAGCGCACCAGCGGCCAGATCTGGTTCGACGGCAAGGAAGTGAACTTTGCCGGGCCGATCGAGGCCCGCACGGCGGGCATCGAGACCGTGTTCCAGAACCTGGCGCTGGCCGACGATCTCGACGTGCCGTCGAACCTGTTCCTCGGGCGCGAGAAGGTGCTGTTCAACCTCGGCCCGTTCTCGATCCTCGACCGCAAGTACATGCGCAAGGCGACCGAGGCGGCGCTCGTCCGCACGGCGGTGAAGATCCCCAATTTGTCCAACACCATCCGCCACATGTCGGGCGGCCAGCGCCAGTGCGTGGCGATCGCCCGGACGGCAACGTTCGCCTCCAAGCTGATCATCATGGACGAGCCAACGGCCGCCCTTGGCGTGCAGGAGACCGCGCAGGTCGAAAACATCGTCCGTACGCTCAAGGACAATGGCGAGCCGCTGATCCTGATCAGCCACAATATGCGCCAGGTGTTCGATCTCTGCGACCGTATCGTCGTGTTCCGGCGCGGCCGCATCGTCGCCAATCTGCGCAAGGAGAACACCGACGGAAACGATATCGTCTCCTACATCACCGGCGCCAAGACCGGAGAGGCGGAACTCGCGGCCTAAAACAGGATGATCACCCTGTTTTAAGGTATGCGTGCTTGAAGCAATCTTGCCCCCTTCCTCAGGGAAGGTGCACACAACTCTCTAACCCATCCCCCCAGAGGAAATATCCATGACCGTTCGCTTCGCTCTCCTCGGTGCCGGCCGCATCGGCAAGGTCCACGCCCGCGCCGTCGGCTCCAACCCGCAGGCCAAACTGGTTGCCGTTGCCGATGCGTTCGAGAAGGCCGCCAAAGAGCTGGCGAGCGCCTATGGCGCCGAGGTGCGCAGCATCGAAGATATCGAGAAAGCCGGGGATATCGACGCCGTCGTCATCTGCACGCCGACCGACACCCATGCCGATCTGATCGAGCGCTTCGCCAAGGCCGGCAAGGCGATCTTCTGCGAGAAGCCGATCGACCTCAACGTCAAGCGCGTCGAGAAGTGCCTGGCCGTGGTCGAGAAGACCAAAGCGACGCTGATGGTCGGCTTCAACAGGCGTTTCGATCCGCATTTCGCCGCCGTGCGCAAGGCGATCGACGACGGCGCCATCGGCACCGTCGAGATGGTCACCATCACCTCGCGCGATCCCGGCGCGCCACCGATCGACTACATCAAGCGCTCGGGCGGCATTTTTCGCGACATGACCATCCATGATTTCGACATGGCGCGCTTCCTGCTCGGCGAAGAGGTCGTGGCGGTCAGCGCCCATGCCTCGGTGCTGGTCGACAAGAAGATTGGTGCCGCCGGCGATTTCGATAGCGTCAGCGTCATCCTGGAAACCGCTTCCGGCAAGCAGGCCGTCATCTCCAACTCGCGCCGCGCCACCTATGGCTACGACCAGCGCATCGAGGTGCATGGCTCGAAAGGCATGGTTGCCGCCGAGAACCAGCGCCCGGTGTCGATCGAACTGGCCAACGAGAAGGGTTATACGCGCCCGCCGCTGCACGACTTCTTCATGACCCGCTACCTCGACGCCTATGCCATTGAGATCGCCGCGTTCATCACGGCCGCGACCTCGGGCAAGAAAGCGTCGCCGAGCGGTGCGGATGGGCTGGTGGCGCTGAAGCTGGCCGACGCGGCGCTGAAATCAGCAACGACCGGCAAGACCGTCCGTCTCGACAAGTAAGAACCGGAAACTAGGGTACAGGGAGCAGAGCGATGAGCACATCCGCCGATCGCAATTCGAAGACGCGCGCCATCGTCACAGGTGGCGCCCAGGGGATCGGCTTTGCCGTCGCCGAAGCTCTGGCCGAGGAAGGTTGCCGGGCACTGGCGCTCATCGGCCGTTCGCAGGAGAAGGGCGACAAGGCCGTCGCCCATTTCAGGAGAGCCGGCGTCGACGCGATCTTCATCAGCGCCGACGTCTCTAAAGTGGCCGACTGCAAGCGGGCGGTCGCCACCGCGATCTCGCATTTCGGCACCATCAACGCCCTGGTCAACGCCGCCGCGACATCGGCGCGCGGTTCGCTGGTCGAAACCTCCGAGGAGCTTTTCGACACCATCTTCGACACCAATGTGCGCGGCCCGTTTTTCCTGATGCAAGGCGTGGTGTCGCATCTCCTGGAAAAGAAGGCACCAGGCTCGATCGTCAACGTGCTGTCGATGTCGGCGCATACCGGCCAGTCGTTCCTGACGCCCTATTCGACCAGCAAGGGCGCGCTGATGACGCTGACCAAGAACGTCGCCAATGCCTATCGCCACAACCGCATCCGCTGCAATGCGGTGCTGCCGGGCTGGATGGACACAGAGGGCGAGGACATCGTGCAGAAGAAGTGGCACGACGCGCCGGACGACTGGCTGGCCAAGGCCGAGGCGGCGCAGCCGATGGGCCAATTGGTGAAGCCGGACCAGTTGGCGCGGCTGATCAGCTACATGGTCAGCCCGCAGTCCGGCGTCATGACCGGATCGCTGGTCGACTATGACCAGAGCATTGCGGGGTCGTCTCCGGAATAGGGTCAGCCGAATAGCCTCTCGTCCAGAAGCAGCTCGGCCAAGCCTTGGCCGAGCTTGCCCTCGCCAGCTTGACCGGCTCCAGACCAAAATCACCAAGGGACCCGAGCTCTGAAAGCCCTCCCTTCCCCTGTTGCCGCCGCATCACCACTCCCATATAGTCAAGATAGTCAGACTGGTCATGGAGGTCGCAATGCTGTCTGCGCCCAAAGAGAATACCAATTGGACGGTCGCCGGGGCAAAAGCCCGGCTCTCGGAGGTTATCGAGCGCGCGCAGTCTTCGCCGCAGACGATCACCAGAAACGGCAAACCAAGCGTGGTTGTCGTCTCGGCCGAGGAATGGCAGCGCAAGACCGCGCGCAAGGGTACGCTTGCGGAGTTCCTGCTGGAGTCGCCGCTGCGCGGCGCCGATATCAACCTTGAGCGTCAGCGCGACGAACCGCGTGATCTGCCGCTGTGAGGCTTCTGCTCGATACGAATGTCCTGTCTGAAGTGACACGACCGGCGCCGGACGCACGCGTTCTGAACTGGCTGGATCGGCTTGATGAGGACCGCTCCTTCATCAGCGTCGTGTCGATCGCCGAGATCCGGCGCGGAGTCGCCCTCATGGATGAGGGTCGGAAACGTGAGGCCCTGGCCGAGTGGCTTGCTCGGGACCTGCCGCAGCGCTTCGAGCAGAGGGTTCTTCCGGTGGACGAACCGGTTGCCTTGGCCTGGGGCGACTTGATGGGCCTTGCAAAACGCAGCGGTCGCGGCCTGTCGTCGATGGACGGCCTGATCGCAGCCACGGCGATTGCGCAGGAGCTTACCTTGGCAACACGCAATACGAAGGATTTCGAAGGTTTTGGAATTGAACTTTTTGATCCCTGGACTGCATGAAGCGCTCGGCGGCGTATGTCTGCATCGGAAACACCATCACTTCGTCATCCACGGGCGGAGCAAGGAGCGTAGCGACGCGGCGCAGACCCGAGGATCCATGCCGCGACTTCCGAGTGCGCGCCACGGTGCAGAATTCTGCTCCGCTGCACTCTATGGTCAAGGTCGCGGCTTGGATCCTCGGGTCTCCGCGACGGAGCTACGCTCCTGCTCCGCCCGTGGATGACGAAGGCGGGGAGGCTTCGGCCAATCCCGAATTGTCTCCAATCAGGGCACGTGACAAGCGCCTCCGCATCGACTATATGAGCCTCATGATCAACCTGACCGCCACATATTGGTACTTTAGGAGCTCGCTGGCGGCGGGAGGATTGCGCTCGATCTGAAGATTGCAGCAACAAGATCCGAACAGCCGCCATACCTGGCGGCTTTTTTGTTTCAGCCGGCAGGTTTCCTCTAAATCAAAGAGGAGCATGATCTCGTCCGAAAACCGCTTCACGCTTTTCGGCATCATGCTCTCGACAGGAGCAGAAAGCCGTGTTGACCACCACAGACGATCTCCGGGTCAAGGAAATCCGAGAACTGAGTACGCCGGACGAGGTGATGCGGGAGATCCCGCGCACTTTGACGGCGACGCGCACCGTCAGCGCATCGCGC
>NZ_RZOL01000408.1:0-5465 GCF_004022985.1 Mesorhizobium sp. M7A.F.Ca.ET.027.02.1.1
ATGGCAGCGAGCCTCTGCTCCTCGGCCTTCTGCTTGGCCGCCTTTTCGGCATCGAGGGCCGCCATCTTGCGGCCAGCGGGCGAATCGATGCGACCCATGCGTGCCGTCTCGGTGACCGAGCCGTCATTGTTGAGCGACGGCGGATCGATCGGCACGCGTTCGCCGCGTGCGCGGCGCTTGGACCAGTCGGAGACGATGCTGGCTTCCTTGATACCGGCAATGGTCGGCTTGGGCGCCGGCACGCTGGCCTTGACCGCGCCGCTGAACGCAGCGTCGTAGGTGCTCATGTAGGAGTTGTAGGCACTCTTCAGCGAATCAGGCTGCGTCGTCGCCGGGCAGGCGCCGGCCGGATCGAATGTCTGACCGTCGGCGGCAACCTGGTTGAAGACATAACGCTTCTCGCAGACATCGACCTTCGGCGGCACCTTGGTGATCTCGAAATTGTCGTAGCCGACCTTCAGCATCTTCCAGAAGTCGTAATTCGGGTCGTTGCGGTAGCGCGCCATGTTGGCGGCGGTCATGCGGAACGGAAACGCCTGGATCTGGAACTCGGTCTGGCCGCCCTGGAAGGCGTCGCGGCCAAAGGCATAGATCTGCTCGATCTGCGCATCGGTCATCGAATAGCAGCCCGAAGACGAACAGGCGCCGTGCACCATCAAATTGGAGCCGGTACGGCCATTGGCGCGGTCATAGGCGTTGGGATAGCCGATGTTGAAGGACAAATGGTAGTTCGAGCGCGGATTCATCTGCGCCGGGCGCACCGTGTAGAAGCCTTCCGGCGCCTGGCGGTCGCCTTCGGTGTATTTCGGCCCGAGCTTGCCCGACCATTTGCAGATGTCGTAGCTGGCGACCATGTCGTAGCGGCCGTTGGTCTTGGCCTTCCAGATCTCGAGCTTGCCTTCTTCCTTGAAGATGCGGGCCATCACCGACGAGGTGCGGACCATGCCCTTGGCCCTCATGTCGGCGAGGATCTTGTCGGGCAGCGGCTTGTTGGCCTCCGGGGCAAAATCCTTCATCGACGAATTGTTGCAGCCGGCAACGCCGAGGGCAGCGATCAGGATTCCGGTGCGGGCAAGCTTGACAAACATGGCTACGGATATCGTCTTTTCTCTGGCGCCAGGACGCTTCCTGCCCCGGCTGCTACACTGCGCATCGACGGACCCTAAGCCCGTTAACCCTAATAAATTCCTTACCGCAAGTGCCGACGCATCCCCCTGCGGCAGTCTCATTGAGCCGAATGCAGCGGCATTTTTGTGGCAAAAATGCTCCGCCCCGCCACATTGTTGCGGCCAAGGCTGCCTGTGGTCAGAGACTGCGGCCCATGGCCAGGTATTTTTCGCGGCGCTGCTCGCGGAAATCGGTGTTGGCGCCGGCAAAATCCTTCATCGTCCTGGCGATGAGGTCTCCGGTCGCGGCGATCACCGTTTCGGCGCCGCGATGCGCACCGCCGAGCGGCTCGGGGATGATGGCGTCGATGATCTTCAGCTCCAGAAGGTCCTGCGCGGTGATCTTCATGTTGGTCGCCGCGTCCTTCGATCGCGTCGTGTCGCGCCACAGGATCGAGGCGGCACCTTCCGGCGAAATCACCGAATAGATGGCGTGTTCGAGCATGTAGACGCGGTTGGCGGTGGCGATGGCAATGGCGCCGCCCGAACCGCCTTCGCCGATGACCACCGAGATCGACGGTACTTTCAGGCCGAGACAGGTCGAGGTTGAACGGGCGATAGCCTCCGCCTGGCCGCGCTCCTCGGCATTGACACCGGGATAGGCGCCCGCCGTGTCGACCAGCGTCAGCAGCGGGATCTTGAAGCGGTCGGCGAGTTCCATCAGCCGTACCGCCTTGCGGTAGCCCTCCGGGCGAACCGATCCGAAATTGTGCTTCAGGCGGCTGGCTGTGTCGGAACCTTTTTCCTGGCCGATGATGGCAATGGGTTCGCCGCGGAAACGGGCGAAACCGCCGACGATCGCCTGGTCCTCACCGAAATTGCGGTCGCCGGCCAGCGGCGTGAAATCGGTGAACAGGCCCTTGATATAGTCGACGCAATGCGGCCTGTCGGGATGGCGAGCCACCTGCACCTTCTGCCACGGCGTCAGCGCCTTGTAGGCGTCGCGCAGCGCGTCGCGGGAGCGCTTCTCGAGACGGCTGATCTCGTCGCCGACATCGACCGCCTCGCCATTCTCGGCAAGCTTCTTCAGCTCGAGGATCTTGCCCTCGAGGTCCTGCACCGGCTTTTCGAAATCGAGGTAATTATACATGCGTGAGCGGACCGATACGTCGGAAGGCAGTGGCTGACGGAACCCTTGAATCCAAGGCTCCGGGCGGTGAAATGTCGTCCTCACATAGCGATATGAGGCCTAGTCGGCAAGCGGATGATGATCGTTGACCAGCCGCACCAGCCGCTCTTCCAGCACATGGGTGTAAATCTGTGTCGTCGATATGTCGGCATGGCCAAGCAATTGCTGCACGGCCCGGAGATCGGCGCCGTTCTGCAGGAGATGGCTGGCGAAAGCATGGCGCAGCACGTGCGGCGAGATCTTCGCCGAGGCGATGCCGGCCCTTGCCGCCAGCCCCTTCAGGTCACGCGCGAAGACCTGGCGCGAGAGATAGCCGCTGTCGGAGGCGGCCGGAAACAGGAACGGACTGTCGGCAAAGGCGGGCACCCTGGCGCGGGCGGCAAGCCAGGTCTTCATCGCCGTGCGTGCCTTGGCCGAGAGTGGCACCATGCGCTCCTTGTCGCCCTTGCCGCGCACCATGAAGAAACGGTCGTCGCGCTGCGCCACCGTCACCGGCAGGCCGACCAGCTCGGAAACGCGCAGGCCGGTGGCGTAAAGCACCTCGACCAGCGCATGCAGGCGCAGTGACGCCAGACTGTCCCCATCGCCCGACGAGGCATCGCCGGCCTCAAGCGCCGCACGGTCGATCAGCCGGCCGGTGTCCGCCTCGCTCATCGTCTTGGGCAGCGGGCGGCCCTTTCTTGGACTGTCCAGCGTGCCGGTCGGGTCATCGCCGCGCAGGCCTTCGGCGTAGAGGAATTTGAAGAACTGGCGGATCGCCGACAGTTTGCGCGCCTGCGACGTGGCGGCAAAGCCGCGGGCGGCAATGTCGTCGAGATAGGTGCGGATATCGGCGGCGGCGGCACCAGCCAGCCCGCCATCGATCGCGCCAGAAGCGTCCTCGAGGTCGCGGCGGTAGGAGGAAAGCGTATTTTCAGCCGCGCCCCGCTCGGCGCTCAGCATTTCCAGAAAGGCTTCGATGCGGGCGGCGCTGTTCATTCAACTTTTCTTCGGGTTCAGCTTTTCTTGGGGTTCAGCTTTTCCGGAGGGATGCGCACGCTCATTTCGCCCTTCTTTGGCTCGACGAACATCACCAGTGCGAACATCGCACCATAGGCAATACCTGCCAGAATCGCTGTTACCACGACAAAGCGAAACAGTGTCGGCATCAATTTTCGCCCGTCTTCTTGTTCTGCGTTTCCAAACCCTGTCCCCTTATGGGACGCCAATCCGGCCAATTCAAGGAAGAAGCGGAGGCCTGTTAGCAACTTCTGATGCAGACCCTGCTGGTCCATGTCGGGTTCAAGGCGCTTGCCACGCTTGACGCAAACGGGCTTTTCATGTCGATACGCCGGCAAAGAGGGCCTTCGAAACATCCGATGAACGCGTTGCCAGCAAATCCTCCAGACGAGACCTACGCCGCGTTGCTTGGCCGGCTGGGCAGCCGTTCCGTCGTCTTCGTCGGATTGATGGGTGCCGGCAAGACGGCGATCGGCCGCAAGGTGGCGACGATGCTGGCGCTGCCCTTCATCGACAGCGACCAAGAGATCGAAAGCGTCTCGCGCATGACCGTTCCGGAGCTGTTCGAGCGCTATGGCGAGACCGAATTCCGGGCGCTGGAGCAGCGCGTCATCCTGCGCGTGCTGGAAAACGGCCCGCAGGTGCTGTCGACCGGCGGCGGCGCCTTCATGAATGCGCAGACGCGCGAGGCGATTGCAGCGCAGGGCGTGTCGGTATGGCTGAAGGCCGAGCTCGATCTTCTGATGGACCGCGTCTCCAAGAAACAGAACCGGCCGCTCCTGAAAAGCGACGACCCCCGCGCCGTGCTGGAGCGGCTGATGGGCGAGCGCTATCCGGTCTACGCGACATCCGACGTCACAGTGCCGACCCGCGATGATCGCAAGGAAGTCATCGCGACCGAAGTGGTGGACGCGCTGTGCCGGCATTTCGGCATCGATGAGGCGGCTGCGACGGGCGAGGTGGAATCGTGAGCATCGAGGCACCCGTCGTCGTCGAAGTCGGCCTTGGCGATCGGACCTATGACATTCTGATCGGCTCGGGATTGTTGTCCCGCGCGGGCGCCGAGATATCGGGTCGCCTGCCGGGCACACGCGCCGCGGTCGTCACCGACGCCAATGTCGCGGCAGCGCATCTCGATGCGCTCAAGGCCGGGCTCGACACGGGTGGCATCCAGCCCGCCATCATCACGCTGCCGCCCGGCGAGAAGACCAAGAGTTTTGCCCATCTCGAGGAAGTGGTCGACGGTGTTCTGGCTGCGAAACTGGAGCGCGGCGACATCGTCATCGCCTTCGGTGGCGGCGTTATTGGCGACCTTGCGGGCTTTGCCGCCGGCATCGTGCGGCGCGGCATGAATTTCGTGCAGATCCCGACCTCGCTGCTGGCGCAGGTCGATTCCTCGGTCGGCGGCAAGACCGGCATCAACAGCCCACGCGGCAAGAACCTCGTCGGCGTCTTCCATCAGCCGAAACTGGTGCTGGCCGACACCGGAGTGCTCGACACGCTGCCGATCCGCGAATTCCGCGCCGGCTATGCCGAACTCGCCAAATACGGGCTCATCGACCGGCCAGAATTTTTCACCTGGCTGGAAAAGAATTGGGCCCAGGTTTTTGCCGGCGGGCCGGAGAGGACGCAGGCGATCGCCGAAGCCTGCCGCGCCAAGGCCGACGTGGTTGCGCGCGACGAGTTCGAGACCGGCGACCGCGCGCTGCTCAATCTCGGCCACACATTCGGCCACGCGCTGGAAGCCGCCACCCAATATGACGGAAGCCGCCTCGTCCATGGCGAAGGCGTCGCCATCGGCATGGCGCTGGCCTACCGGTTCTCGTCGCGGCTCAATCTGGCCAGCCCCGACGATGCCGCGCGCGTCGAGGCGCATCTGCGCGCCGTCGGCCTGCCCTGGCGGATAGCCGACATATCGGGCGATCTGCCTGACGCCGAGGCGCTGCTGGCATTTATCACCCAGGACAAGAAGGTGTCGCGCGGCGCGCTGACCTTCATCCTGACGCGCGGCGTCGGCCAAGCTTTCATTGCCAAGGATGTTCCGGCATCGGAAGTGCTGTCGTTTCTGACAGAAAACCATCCGGACCAGCAGAAAATGCGGCCGAGATGACCAACGAGCCCGGCTGGATCGTCGTTGCCGTCCTTGCCATCCTCATCGTGCTGCTCGTTGC
>NZ_RZOL01000409.1:0-5444 GCF_004022985.1 Mesorhizobium sp. M7A.F.Ca.ET.027.02.1.1
CGCCAGAGCAGCGACACGTCGCGCACCAAAAGCTCGCCGAACAGGCCGGCACTTTGCAGCGGCGCGGTCAGCGCGTTCCAGGCCGCGACGAAGGCCGGCGCGCCGGCAAAGGCGATCCAGAACAGCAGCACCAGGATTGGCACGCCGCGGATGATCTCGACATAGAAGCGCGCGATCTGGCGCAGCCAGCGCGAACCGGACATTCCCATCAGCGCGATGCCGAGCCCAATGGCCGAGGCCAGCACGAAGGCGATCACGGTGACGAAGATGGTGACGCCGATGCCCTTGGCGACCGTGGCGAACACCTGGGCATAGAGGTTGCTGGTGGCGACGAAGACGGCCACCGCGATCGCGAGGGCTGCGGCAACGACAAGCCACCAGGGGAAGTCGGCTTTGGACGAAGAGGAAGGCGTTGCC
This sequence comes from Mesorhizobium sp. M7A.F.Ca.ET.027.02.1.1, assembly GCF_004022985.1. Classification (NCBI taxonomy): domain Bacteria; kingdom Pseudomonadati; phylum Pseudomonadota; class Alphaproteobacteria; order Hyphomicrobiales; family Phyllobacteriaceae; genus Mesorhizobium; species Mesorhizobium sp. M7A.F.Ca.ET.027.02.1.1. The sequence goes on from NZ_RZOL01000409.1 coordinate 418, forward strand.
ATCAGGCGATGCCGGCCAAGCAGACGTGGGGGCAGAGGAGGGCGTTCAAGCGCGAAGTCAGCGGGAAATCACTGCCCCATCTTGTAATCAAGAAACCATTTCTTGTTTAGCGCATCGAACGTCCCGTCCGCCTTCAACGCAGCGATTGCCGCGTTGATCGGCTTCACCAGGTCGGAACCCTTGGGGAAAATGAAACCGAAATCCTCGGTGCCGAGCGGCCCGCCGATCAGTTTCAGTTTGCCCTCGGAGGCGTCGACATAGCCTTTGCCAGCGGTGCCATCGGTCAAAACGACATCGACGTCACCGGACTTCAGTGCCTGCACGGTCGCGCCGAAGGTTTCGAACAGTTTGATGCGCGGGTTCTGCTCATTGCCGTCGAGCACGCTATAGACGGCGGTGTAGAAGGGCGTGGTGCCGGCCTGCGCGCCGATCAGCCCGTCCTTGAAGTCGCCGAAGGTCTTGGCGTCAGTGAAGCGGCTCTCATCGCCGCGCACCAGCATGAACTGTTCCGAGCGCATATAGGGGTCGGAGAAATCGACCTTCTCCTTGCGATCGTCCTTGATGGTGATGCCGGTCATGCCAATGTTGTACTGGTTGTCGGAAACCGCCTGGATCATCGCGTCCCAGGAGGTGTTCTGGTATTCGACGGCAAAATTCAGCCGCTTGGCGATCTCGTTCATCGCGTCATACTCCCAGCCGATCTGCTTGCCGGTCTTGGCATCGATGAACTGCAGCGGCGGATAGGCGTTTTCGGTCACAACCACCACCTTTTTGCCGCCGAGGTCGGGCAGCGCCTGCGCAAAGGCGGCAACGGGCGTCAGGACGAGGGCAAGCAGGCCTGCCAGCAGCAGTTTCGATTTGGTCATGACACACTCCCCGGAAATTGACGGACCCGGACATGGCCGGGCTTGCAGGAAAATACGGCGCCGACTTTAGCTTTCCGCAAGCGTCATGCAAGACGGTCCGCTGCGTCAGGATGCGCGAAAGCGGATTCCAGTGCCTTCATTTCCGGGATTCAGGAATGAACGGTGTCGCGGCAGCGATCAGCTCCGCTTCGCGATGCCGGCATCTGCCTTGCGCAAGCCGGAGACGAACCGCGTCAGCGTGCGGTGCAGGGATTTCAACTCGTCGGCATCCAGCGGCAGGTTGCAAAGCATCGCCGCCGGCACGCTTTTAGCCTGCTCACGCAACGCTTGGCCCTTCGCTGTCGGCTCGACCATAACCCGGCGCTCGTCGGCGGGGTCGCGCCGGCGTGTGACCAGTCCGCCAGCCTCCATCCGCTTGAGCAGCGGCGTCAGCGTCGCGGAATCCAGGCCAAGCGCTTCGCCAAGCTCGCCAACCGTGCTTGGAGCTCGTTCCCACAGCGCCAACATGGCCAGATATTGCGGATAGGTCAGGCCGAGCGGATCGAGCAGCGGGCGGTAGAGCTTCGTCATCAGCCCGCTTGCCGAATAGAGCGCGAAGCACAGCTGCTGGTCGAGCCGCGGAACGTGAAACGTCCCGGTGGCCTCCGCCGGGACGTCGCTGGTGCTCCTTGTCGTCTTTTCCGTCATGCCGCCTTTACCGAAAGCGCTACGTCGACATTGCCCCTGATGGCGTTGGAATAGGGGCAGATCTTGTGCGCCTCCGATACAAGCGCTTCCGCCGCCGCCTGATCAAGGCCTTTCGTTTCCGCCGCGAGCGCGACGCCGAGCTTAAAGCCTTCGCCATTGGGAAGCAGGCTGACGGTGGAGGTTACCCCGGCATCCGTCAGCGACAGCTTCTGTTTGCGCGCGACGAAGCGGATGGCGCTTTCGAAGCAGGCGGCATAGCCGATTGCGAACAGTTGCTCAGGATTGGTGGCGCCCCCCGGCCCGCCGAGCTCCTTGGGCATTGCCAGATCGACCTTGAGCAGACCGTCGCTGGTCTCGCCGTGGCCGGCGCGGCCGCCGGTGACGTGAGCCTGTGTGGTGTAGAGTGCCATATCAAATCTCCAATTACCTTGTGCACGATTATTTAGTGCACAAGATAATGCGCCGTCAACAGCCGGCTCCTGTGTCTGGCGCTGAAAGCGTTCACAGTCCGGTGAAACGAAAAAGGCGGCCGAAGCCGCCTTTTTGAATGGGATGTCCGAAAACCTTATTCGGCGGGGGTCGCTTCCGCGGCGGCCTTGGCTGCTGCTTCGGCTTCGGCGGCGGCCTTCTTCTCGGCGGCGTCCTGGGCGGCCTTCTCGACGGCCAGGGCCTCGGCTGCTGCCACCTTCTCGGCCTCGATGCGGGCCTTCTCGGCGTTCAGCGCATCGCGCTCCTCATCATTCAGCTTGCGGGCGCGCACGCCGGTGTTTTCCGAAATACGGGCCGATTTGCCGCGACGATCGCGCAGGTAATAGAGCTTGGCGCGACGCACCTTGCCGCGGCGAACGATCTCGACGCCTTCAACCATCGGCGAGTAGACCGGGAACACGCGCTCGACGCCTTCGCCGTAGGAAATCTTGCGAACCGTGAAGTTCTCCTGGAAGCCGGCGCCGGCGCGGGCGATGACGACGCCCTCATAGGCCTGGACGCGGGTGCGGGTGCCTTCGGTCACGCGGACCTGGACGCGCACGGTGTCGCCGGGCTGGAATTCGGGAAGCTTGCGCTTGGCTTCGATCTTGGCGGCCTGTTCGGCCTCGAGCTGACGGAGAATATCCATCTCAAAAGTCCACTTCTTGTTCTTCCGACAGTCAGAGCGTCCGACACTCGCCTTGCAGTTCCATTGACCGCTTGGCTATGCCTTTTGTCTCCAAGACATTTGTCTTTGAAACATCAGGCAGGGGCGACTACACCGTCATTGTTGACGGGTCCGGCAGATTCTTTCTGGCCGGTACGGGCGGGCACATACAGCTATTTCGCCGCTTTGTCACGCCTTGGCAGCGCATTTTCTGCTCGCATGGCACCATCGTAATCCTGCCGTGCCGGGTTGCGCCGGTCGTTCAGGCTTTCTAAGCCTGAAATAACACAGTTTTGAGCGGCCGCAATTCATGTCTGTCTTCGATGCCATCCTGCTGTTTCTGGCGGGCTTTCTGTCAGGCGCCGCCAATGCGGTCGCCGGTGGCGGCACCTTCATCACCTTCGGCGCCATGACGCTGGTCGGCCTGCCGCCGATCGTCGCCAACGCCACCTCCTCGGTGACGCAATTTCCAGGCTACATAACCTCGACCCTCGCCTACTCGGCCGATATCAGGCATTTCTGGCGCGGCGCGCTGCTGCTGTGCCTGATTTCGGCCGTGGGTGCACTGGCCGGCGCGCTGATCCTTTTGGCGCTCGACAATCCGTCGTTTCGCGCTCTGGTGCCGTGGCTGCTCTTGGCCGCGACAGCCCTGTTCGCAGCCGGCCCCTGGCTGAAACCAGTGCCGAAGCCCGGTCATGAAGCGGCGGTGGGCTCGCTCGCCGGCTCCCTGGCGCAGTTTCTCACCGCCATCTATGGCGGCTTCTTCGGCGCCGGCATGGGCGTGATGATGCTGGCGACGCTCGGCCTCACCCAGGCCGGCGACTATCACCGGCTGAACGCGCTGAAGAACATGCTGGCCATGGTCATCGCGGCGGTCGCTATCGTCGTCTTCGTCTCGGGCGGCGTCGTCGCCTGGCCGCAGGCGATCATCATGATCCCGGGCGGCGCGCTCGGCGGCTATGCCGGCGTCTGGACCGCCAAGCGCGTGCCGCAAAACGCGGTGCGCGGCTTTGTCGTCGCCGTCGGCCTGTTTTTGGCTTTCTACTATTTCACGAAAGGCTGAGCCGGGCCAAACTGCGAAGAACGCGTGCTGGTCGCTCTCCGCGCAATCGACTAACCAACACAAGTAAGAACGGGATTGTTCATCTGCTTTTGCCAATCCGGCCCGAGAGCGGCTTTTGCAGAAAGCGCACTCTCTGATCCAGGGTCTCCATCGTGGAACATCTTGATTGCGAATGATTGCCCGTGATGTCCAATAACCATTGGCATACCTGGCTGATAAGTTGTTGTCGCATTCACCATCGATCCGCTGACGACGGCCGTCGTGTTATAGGTACCCGGACCTTGTACAACGGCAATGTTACTCTCGGAGGCACCGTTGAAAATCACATAGCTGTCGAAGCCGGCTTTGAGCGTGGCTATCGCAGCCTCCTTTGCCGCAACCTTCGATGCGCCGATGCCCCCACAAGCGGGCGCCGCGCTCGACTGAACTATAGCCGTATCGCGCGACGTCTGAACCGTGCTTGCCGAAGCGCAGCCCGCCAATACAGACATAGCCAAATAAACGAAGCTCTTTTGCATGAATCCCCCCAAATGCTTAGGGAGACTAGCGCTCAATTCTCACAGAAGTCGAGGCAGTCAAATAAGAGAATGGTCTCTTCTTCAAACACTGCTGGTCCTGCCACCTCTCAAAAGATCCGGACGCCGCTTTTTCGTCAATGCCTCCGACTCCGCCCGCCGCCAAGCGGCGATCTTCTTGTGATTGCCCGAGATCAGCACCTCGGGAATGTCACGGCCCTCGAACTCCTGCGGCCGCGTATAGTGCGGATGTTCGAGCAGGCCGTTTTCGAAACTCTCCTCCTCGCCCGACACCGCGTTGCCCATCACGCCGGGCAACAGCCGCACCACCGCATCGAGCAGCACGAGCGCTGCCGGCTCGCCACCGGAGAGGATGAAGTCACCGATGGAGACCTCCTCCAATCCCCGCGCGTCGATCACCCGCTGGTCGACGCCCTCGAAGCGGCCGCACAGGATGACGGCGCCTGGCCCAGCGGCCAGTTCGCGCACGCGCGCCTGGGTCAGCGGCTTGCCACGCGGGCTCATCAGCAGCCGTGGCCGCGCGTCGCCTTCCGGCGAAGCATGGTCGATGGCTTTCGCCAGCACGTCGGCGCGCATCACCATGCCGGCGCCGCCGCCGGCGGGCGTGTCGTCGACGGTGCGATGGCGGTCGGTGGCGAAGTCGCGGATCTGGATCGCCTCCAGCGACCACGTCCCGGCCTCCAGCGCCCGGCCGGCCAACGACAGGCCGAGCGCGCCGGGAAACATTTCGGGGTAAAGCG
>NZ_RZOL01000040.1:0-26332 GCF_004022985.1 Mesorhizobium sp. M7A.F.Ca.ET.027.02.1.1
GGTCAAGGCCACCGCGCATGCGCTGAACCAACTCTCGTCGCGGCTGCGGACCGCCATGGAAAGCCGCATGCGGCTGGTCGCCGCCGCCGGCCATGATCTGCGAACGCCGATGACGCGCATGCGGCTGCGCGCCGAATTCCTCGACGACGAACGCGACAAATGGCTTCACGACCTCGACGAACTCGACCGCATCGCCGACAGCGCCATCCGTCTGGTGCGCGAAGAGGTGAACCAGGACGCCGTCGAACCGGTCGATCTGGCAAAGACGGTGCGCGATATCGAAGCCGAGATGGCATCGCTCGGCCATGCCGTGTCGATCGGGCACCTGGACAAGGTTTGCGTGCGGGCCGGCGCGCTTGGCCTGCGCCGCGCCTTGCGCAACCTGATCGTCAACGCCGCCACCCATGGCAAGGCGTGCCGCATCGACCTGGCCGCAGCCGACAATCGCGCCGTTCTGACCATATCTGACCACGGCCCGGGCATACCCACGGAACTCCTGAACAAGGCGTTCGAGCCCTTCTTCCGCGTCAACCCCGGCCGCCTGCAATCCGTCCCCGGAGCCGGTCTTGGCCTCGCCATCGCCAAGGAGATCGTCGAGCGCTACGGGGGCACGATAACGCTGGAAAACCGCCGGGGCGGCGGGCTGGAACAGACGGTGGTGTTCGACGCGGTGTAACGGTTAGCGGTCAGCCGAGTAATCGGCGTTGACGAAAAAACAGAGACGATGCTGCACCGCGCAAAGCCAATGTTCCAAATCATATCTCCACGGAGCCAGGACCGAACCCATATAGCCAAAATATAGATCGCAAAATTTCTTGTGATCCAACAAAGAACTAGGCTCTCAAGCCAAGAGCTCTCCTCAATCAACCGAGGCGGGAATATCGGCACAGCTTAAACCCCAGGGTTTAATTCTGAGGAAACTCGCCAGGAATGGCGAGAACGGGTCGGTTTTGTCAGTTTTTAGCACTTGCTCACATAAGTATTTCAGCCGGGTAGATATTTTGTGTTGCGCTGCACAATGCCGTAGCCGAACGATGTCCTGGGGGGACTCGTTTGCGACTGGACATACGCCGTGGAGGATTCCGCCAGGTTGACCAGCTTGAGTTGTCCGTCCGTCGATTTCGAGCCCGGCCCGGCCGTGCTCGCAATGCGCAGATTTGCGGGTGCCTTGGCGGGTCTCGTCCGCCTTAGCCTGCCGCTCGAAACGGCCGGCTGGCGGCCTCATCGCGGATATCACGCCGGCGGAAGCCGCTGATGGGAAGCGCCCGTGACATCCAACTTGATGCGTTGAGAGCTATCGCCGTAACGATGGTGTTGTATTCCCATTTCTTCGCGGAGGGACCTTCGTTCTGGGGCCATATCGGTGTGCGGCTGTTCTTCGTGCTGAGCGGCTTCCTGATCACGCGCCTGCTCCTGGAGGCGCGCTCGGCCACCGAATTCGAAACCGGCCCTGCACTGCGCTCCTTCTACATCAGGCGGATGTTGCGGATATTCCCGCCCTATTTTGCCGTCCTGGGTTTCGTCTGGCTGGTCGACCTGGATCAGTCCAGGGGGTCGCTGGTCTGGCATGCGCTTTATCTGTCGAACTTCTGGTATGCGCAGCACAATAACTGGAACCCTTGGGTGCTGGGCCATTTCTGGAGCCTGAGCATCGAGGAGCAGTTCTATCTTGCCTGGCCGCTGGTCGTCCTGCTGGCCCCACGCCGCCGCTTCGAGGCCATCTGCATCGCTGTCATCGCGCTGTCGCTGGCCTATCGCTTCTATTGGCCGATCACCGCCACGCCGGCGCTGGCGCGCGACCTGCTGCCGCCGGCATCCATGGATGCGCTGGCGTCGGGCGCGCTGCTTGCCTGCTGGCATTTTAGGGGCGCCGGCCTGCCGCACTGGATGCGGCTGGGCTGGCCTGCCTTCGCGGCCGCATTCCTTGCCATCGAGTGGTTAGTCCCGGAGCCCGCCGATCCGACACTGGAATGGGCCCGCTGGCTGCTGCGGGAAGTCCTGCCCCTGGTGCCGCTGATGGTCATCGTCGCCACCTGTTCGCGCGGCCTTGGCGGCATCCTGGGCAAGCTTGCCGAACTGCCGCCGCTGCTTGGCCTCGGCCGCATCAGCTACGGCGTCTATCTCTATCATCCGATATTGCTGTCGCTCGCCGTCAAGGCGCAGCCCTGGATTCCGCTCAACGTCTCGGAGCAAGGGCCAGGGCGATTCCTGGTTGCGGGCACGGCCACGATTGTCGCGGCCTGGATTTCCTGGGTGGTTTTCGAGAGGCCGCTCAACAGCCTGAAGCGCCACTTCCCCTATGTCGCGCGCACCCGCTCTGCACAGGGCAGCCATGGCGCCTGGCTCGCGACGGCGGCCGTCGGACCGCCCGATGGCCGCACACCGGCGCTCGAACTCCAGCGCACGGATGCAAGACGATGACCGCAGCGCCGCTCGTCTCCGTCCTGTTGCCGGTCTACAATGCCGGCCCCTATCTCGCCGCCGCGCTGGGAAGCATCCTGCGGCAGGATCACAGTCGCCTGGAGATCATCGCGATCGATGACGGCTCGACCGACAATTCGCTCGAGATACTCGAGCGATGCCAAAAGGCCGATAGCCGCATTTCGATCGTCTCGCGCGAAAACCGCGGCCTTGTCGCGACGCTCAACGAAGGGCTGGCGCTCGCCCGGGGCGAACTGGTCGCGCGGATGGACGCCGACGACGTCGCCTATCCCTGGCGTCTGTCGCGCCAGGTGGCGCTGTTCGAGCGGCGGCCCGAACTGGGCTTCTGCGGCGCCGGCGTCGACATGTTGATCCGCGGCCGCATCGCCATCGGCAGGCCCGATCCGGTCTTCAAATTCGGCCGCATCCCTATATTGGCGATGTTCTTCACGATCTTCATGCACCCGACGGTCGTCTACAACAGGAAGGTCATCGACGACAGCGTTCTCCACTACGACCCGATCTACAGGCACGCCGAGGATTTCGATCTTTTCAGGCGGCTGGCCGGCCGTTACCCGGCAGCCATGATGCCCGAAAACCTGGTCGTCTACCGCGTCCATGAGGCAAGCGTGACCAGCCGGTACGTCAAGGAGATGCGCAGGACGCATTTGCGCATCGTGGCCGAGAACCTCGAGCGCGAGGGCCTGGCGCAGGCCACGCGGGACCTGCGCGACATTGGCGATACGGTCAGCCACGACACCGTTGCCCGTGCGGCCAGCTTCATCGTCGCGCTGGAGGAGGAAATCCGCTCGCTGCCGGCGGCGACGCGGCCGAGCTTCGAGGCTGGCGCGCTGAACCTGTTCTATTTCCTCTACCAGCTCGTCGCCGACAAAAAGCAGCCTGCGCTGACGCATGAATTGCTGACGCGGACCGCGAAATGGAACGCTATCCGGCGCCGCGAGCAATATGCGCTGCGGCCCGGCGCCTGGGCGCCCTGGCTCAGCCTCGCCTCGCTGTCGGCCGCCAGACAAGCCGATGCCATGGCGTACTTCTTCAAATCCGCGCCCGCCGCGGCGGTTCTGGCGTCTCATCGGTTGAGTTAAAGGCATGATCGTCAAAGCCCACCAAGCTCTGCAGCGCGATCGTTCGACGGCGCTTGACCCTGCCCCGACCGGTCGCGGCCGTGACCGATCGGCGCCGGAAGTCAGCTTCATCATCTGCACCCGCAACCGCGTCGCGGTGCTCGATGCCTGCATCAAGTCGGTGCAAGCCGCTTGCCGCGCACATGCCGGATTCGCCGCCGAACTCGTGGTCGTCGACAACGGTTCGAGCGACCGCACGGCCGAACGCCTGGCCAGCATCGCCACTGCGTCGGACATTCCGTTCACGCCCGTCTGCGAGCCGCGCCCCGGACTGGCGGCCGCCCGCAACGCCGGGCTGCGGCGCGCGCGCGGCCGTGTGCTGGTCTTCGTCGACGATGACTGCGCGCTCCATCGCGACTATTTGCGCGATCTGGAGCGACACTATGCGTCCGGGGAACAATGGCTCATCCGGGGCGGCCGTGTCGAGCTTGGCGATGCCAGGGATTTGCCGTTCACCATCAAGCGGTCGTGGGCGCGCGAGCGGCTGACGCCGGATGTTCATCCCGGCGGTTTCGTGCTGGGCTGCAACATGACGATGCACCGCGACGTCGCGGCCCGCATCGGCTATTTCGACGAACGCTTCGGCGCCGGCGGACCATTGCGGTCGGCAGAGGACACCGATTATCTCGTGCGCGCGATGCTGCTCGGCATCGCGGTCGAGTATGTGCCTGACATGACGATATTCCATCATCACGGCCGGCGGGATCGCAAAGCCATCGAAAAGCTGCACCGCGACTACAGCCTGGGCAATGGCGGGCTCTGCCTGAAGCATGTTCGCCACGCGCCCTGGCTGCTTCGCCATTTCTACTGGGCCGCAAGAGGGGCTATCAGGGAATTGGCGGGAGGACCCGCCTTCGATCGTGAACTCAACCTGCCGCACTGGCCGATCGTCGCCATGAATTTGCTCGGCGCGGCCAGGTTCGCGGTTCTCCTGCTGGCCAGACGGCCGCGGGCCGAGCCGGTGCGGCAAGATCAGCAAGCCAATGCCCAGGCGAGGTGAAACGCTATAATGCCGATGCTGCCGCCAAGCCTGCCGATGCTGTTCCGGGCGTTCGGAAAGCGGCAACTGCGCCTGCTTCCGGCGGTGGTGGTACTCGGCCTGGTCAGCGCCGTCCTCGAAGGGTTCGGCATCGGCCTGATCATCCCGTTGCTGGGCATCATCATGGGACATGGGGATGCGGCCGGCATGGGCGGCTTCTCCGCTGTCCTCCAGCATGTCGGATCGGGCCTGAGCGAGCGCGACCGGCTTGTGGTCATTTCGGTCGCCATCCTCGGCTCGATCGTCCTGAAGAACGTCTTCGCCTTCGCCAACACGCTGCTGACGACCTTCATCTCCGGCAAGGCAAGCCATTCCATCCGCAGCGCCCTGTCGGAGCAGCTGTTGCGGGTCGGCTACCCGTTCTTCCTGCGGCAAAGCCCCGGACGCCTGCTCAACATCATCTCCAACGAATCCTGGCGGGCCTCCGATGCGATCCAGATCATGCTGTCGGCCATCGTCAGCGCATCGGCCGCCATCATCCTCCTGGCTTTCCTGTTGCTGCTTTCGTGGCGCATGACGCTTCTGGTCACGCTCGGACTGGCGCTCGTCCAGATCGCGCACGCCATCCTCTCTGCCAATCTGAAGGAGCCCAGCCGCAGCGTCGCTTCGCGCAACGGCCACCTCGCCTCGCAGATGCTTCACCTTGTGCATGCCGGACGGCTGATCCGCATCTTCGGACAGGAGAACCGGGAAAAGGCGATATTCGACACGGCGTCGGATGCGGTTCGCCGCGCTTCCTTCGCGCTGCTCGTGCGCCAGGGAGCGCTGCCGCCGATGACGGAGGTTCTCCACGCCATGCTGTTCCTGGCGGTGGTGATCGGCGCCTGGCTGGCGCAGGTGAGTTTCCCGCTGATCATCGCCTTCGTCATCCTGCTCTACAGGCTGCAGCCGCATATGCGGGCCCTGCAGGGCTCGTGGAGCCAGCTGCAGGGCCTGAGCGGATCGCTAGAAGAGGTGACATGGCTGCTGGATCCCGCCGGCAAGCCGCCACCGCCGCAAGGCGACGGGCCGTTCCACGGTCTGCGCCAGGGCATCAAGTTCGACGATGTGACATTCACCTATTCCGGTACGGACCGGCGCGAGGTGGTGCTGCATGCGGCGACATTCGAAATCCGCGGCGGCCGCTCGACGGCGCTGATCGGCCGCTCGGGCGCCGGCAAGACGACGATCGTCAATCTCCTGTGCCGCTTCGTCGAACCGGACACCGGCAGCATCCTCGTCGATGGATCGCCGCTCGACCGGATCGACGCCAGCCAGTGGCGACGGCACATCGCCCTGGCCAGCCAGGAACTGGAACTGGTCGACGGCAGCATTTTTGAAAACATAACCTACGGCCAGGACGCGGCGACAGCCGGCGACGCCGAAGCCGCCGCAAGACTGGCCGAAGCGCACGAGTTCATCGAAAGGCTGCCTCAGGGCTACGAGACCCTGGTCGGCTACAGGGGCGTCAATCTGTCGGCGGGACAGAGGCAGCGGATCGCCTTGGCCAGAGCCCTGGTGCGCGATCCCGATCTCCTCATCCTGGACGAAGCCACCAATGCGGTGGACGGGCTGTCGGAAGCGGCCATCGTCGAGACCCTGAAGTCGAGAGCCGGCCGCCGCACGACCATCGTCATCAGCCACCACCACAGCACCATCTCGTTCTGCGACGACGTGGTCATCCTGAGCGGCGGCCGCGTGAAAAAGCAGGCCCCTTTCGGCGCCCTGGCCTCGCTCAGCATGGACGAGCTTTATCAGCACGAGCCGCTCGACTGAGAAGGCACCGGGCCGGCCCGCGATCGTTTCCCGGGCGTGTTTGCAGCCTCCGGCCGGCGGGTCGTCGAAAAGGTTCGAATCAGCAGCCCGGGAATTGCCGCTGACACCTTCCGTGATCGCACCAATGCCGTGCGGAACCGAGGCGCGCTACCTTGTCTGTGCGGCGGACCTGTCGATCCGCCTGGCCGGTGCCCCATTGGGCTTACTCTCCGGGTGAGGTGCCGGCCTCCCATGCACAAAACAAAGACCTGAAGCCGGTCGCCTGAAGCCCTTCAGGCGCGACACGCTTTACGAAGCGGCGCCGACATTCCTGCGCATGCGCCGCCTGCCCGTCGTCCGTGCTTTCTTCGCCATCGCCCCGGCTATCTCGACCACGCCATTCTCGGGCGGCCTGCCATTGGTGGCCTTGTGGAGCCGCTCATAGGGCAGCAGTTCCTTGATCCGGGCATTGAGCGAGGCGATTTCTGCCTTGAGGTCCTCGCACTCCTGCCTCTGCACGTCGAACTGTATCTGTTCGGACGCCTGTTGCAGCGTCAGTTGAGAAAGGTTGGCGTTCACCTTGGAAAGACTCATCTTGTCGCCTTCGCTCTCCTGGCTCAGCGCGGACAATCTTTCATCGGCGATCTTCTTTTCGGCCAGGGCGTCGTTCAGTTCGCTCTTGAGCCTGGCGATCTCGCCTGCGGCTTCGCTGTTTTCGGTCGACACTTGCTCCAGCCGCGATTGCAGGTTCTGGATCTCCGAGCTCAACCCGCGCATTTCCGCCTGGCCGCGAGCCAGCTCGGCTTCCTTGTCGCCTTCCATCATGCGGGCCGCTTCGCTCGTTTCCGACAGCTTCGCCTGTGCGGCCTCGAGCGACTTCTGGAGCCGCATCTCCTCTTTCTCGCTCTTGCCGAGCGCGGCCAGAAGCTCCGCCAGCCGCGCTGCTTCGCTGGCATGGATCGTCGACAGCTCGTCGAGCCTGTGGCGCGCCTGCGATTCCCGCTTCAGCGCCTTGTCGAGTTCGATCGAGAGGTTGACGTGCTTTTCGCGCAGCATCTTGCTTTCGCGCAAGCGCCTGTTGGCCTCGACCGTCCTGGCGGTCAGCCGCTTGGCGATGTCGCCGAACTCCGCTTCGCGTTTGGCGCTCGCATTGGCTGTCTCCACGAGTTCCAGCCTCACCGCGGCCAGTGCCGCACGAAGCGTCTCCCGGTCCTGGACCAGGCTTGTCTCGCGCTGCTGCAGCGCTTCGAAAGCGCCTTCACGCTCGCGCAATTTTCTCGTCGCATCGTGCAGCTTCTCCGACAGCGCCCTCTGTTCGGCGGCCAGGGCCGCATTGGCAACCTCCAGCTCGTTGGCGCGCAGGATGTCGCTGTGGAGGATGTTGAGGAATTCGCGCGTCAGATGGTGCGAGGTGCCGATCTCCGACAGCTTGTCGTTGATCTCCTCCAGATAGTCCCTGGCGTCATGGAAGAGACCCTCGAAGGCGCTCAATGCAGCCAGCCGGGTCTGTGTATGGGCGGTCAGCCGTGGCGCGGTTTCGGAACTGTCCGCATCGCCCGCGGCGTCGGCCTTCCCGGCATTGTCGTCATTTGCCGCGTCGGCCTGGGGTGGCCCGCCATCGGCTGCCGCCTGGGCATCCGGCACATCGTCGCTCTCTGGCGGCACCAGGTCGTCGGCATCGAGACTTGCATCCAGCGCGTCCGCCAGATCGATCTGCAGGTCCTGGATCGCTTTATCCACGTCTTCAGCACGCTTGATCAGGCCTCTGAAGTTCATCACCAAACTCCCCTTACGCATACCTCGCTTCGAACTTAACAAATTGCTAATATATCCTTACATCCGCTGCTTGCGCAGGGGAAGCCCCGTCGGCACAAAGGTAAATTTGGGACATTTGGGGGCCGAACAACCAATGCCGCAGCCGGGAAGAGCCGGATTCCTCTGACGGTGTGGAGGTCTGAAGGACGGCAAGACCGTGGCCGCTCAGAAGAGCCCGCGCGAGACCTCGAGGGCAGCGGAGAAGCTCGCCTGATCTCTTGGCAGGCGCAAAATCACTATCGTAGGGCCGGGCCGAGTGCTCTAACCCAAACGGTCTCAGCTGCTTTTCGGGACTGGTACCAACTGGATCGGAGGTCGCTCGCCGGACGCGTTGCCCAGCGCGATGGCGACCCGGTCGCGCCCATTACCCTTGGCTTCGTAGAGCGCGTGATCCGCGGCATTGGTCAATTCGGCCCAGCCCACGCCATGCTCGGGGTAGGCGGCGACCCCGAACGAGGCTGTAACGGTGCCCAGCGTTCGGCCGCGATGCGTCAAATGAAGCTTCCTGATTGCCTGGCGCAGCGCTTCCGCCCGCTCGGCACCTTCCTGGACCGAGCTTCCCGGCATGACCAGGGCAAACTCCTCGCCGCCGTAGCGCGACACGACATCGCTATCCCTGGCGTGCTCGATCAAGGTGGCGGCGACTTGCTTCAGGACAAGGTCGCCGGCTTCGTGGCCGAACGTATCGTTGAACTGCTTGAAATGGTCGACATCGAGCATGATGATCACCAGCGGCTGGCCCGAGCGCTCCATCCGGCGCAGTTCGCGGCTGCTCGTCTCCTCGAGATATCGCCGGTTGAACAGACTGGTGTTCGGGTCGCGGATCGACTGCTGCCGCAGCGTCTCGCGCAGGCGCAGATTGGCCAGGGCGAGCGCCAGCGTGTCGACGACACCACGCAGAATCTGCTGTCTTTCAGCCAGCCATTGCGGCTTCTCGGCCGCATTCGGTTCGCACAGATGAAGGATGCCCAGCGTTTCGCCTTGCGCCGCCAGAGGCATGCAGACATAGCCCTTCTTGCCGTTCTCTGTGATATGCGCGCAGCGCGGCGTGAGCATGCCGGGGCCGGCAACATGTTCCTGGCCGCGCCTGAGCGCCCAGCAGTCTTCCGGCGCGAATTGCGTGGCGCTCGAGCGGACGTCGCCCCAATGCGCCATTTCTTCCACCAGGTTGCGCGACGCGCTGGTCAGGTGGACGGTTCCGCTCAAGCCACCGAGAAACTCGGCCATGGCGGTGCCGACCACCGAGAATGCTTCCGGGAAGGTGACGCAGGCCTGCAGCAGTTCGCCAAGCTTCACCAGACGGGTCGTGGTTTCGGACTTTTCGTGCAGTTCACGGTTGAGGAGTGCCAGCTGATCGGCACGCTCGTTGACCACTCCTTCCGCACGGCGCAGCTCGCTGATGTCGTTGAGCGTAAGGACGAGGCCGCCTTCGGATCGGCTGAGCGGACCGCAACTGGCTATGACCGGCAGGTGCGAGCCGTCGGATCTGGCCAGTCGCACTTCGCCCTGCTGCTGGCGGCCCGTGGCTAGCGCCATTTCGATGGGAGAAGCGCCGGCGGCGAACGCGCCGCCTCTGGGGTCGCGAATGGTCAGCACCGAATCCCACTGCTGCCCGACGATCTTGTCGGTGCGCCGCCCGATCATCATTGCCGCCGCCGGATTGGCGCTGGCGATGCGGCCGTCGCCGTCCAGAACCGCGATGCCTTCGGCAGCCGTCTCGACGATGTCCTCGACATGCGCACGCGCCGATGCAAGCTGCTCCGCCATCGTGTTGAAGCCATCGGCCAGCTGCCCGAATTCATCGTTGCGGGCGTGGCTGATGCGCGTCATGGCATTGCCTTTCGCCAGCGCTTCCATGCCGCGCATCATGTCCCCGAGACCAGAGCTGAAACGGCGGAGCAGCTGCCATGCAAAGCCGGCCGCGACCAGCACGGCGGCCGCCGCGCTGAGGCCAACCAGCCAGAGCAAGCTGTTGGTGCTTTGTTCGGCCGCCTGCAGAACAGGGTTATATTCCAGCAGCACGGCGCCGATGATCGCACCCTCGGGATTTTCGATCGGAACGGCCAGCATGGCGTTCACTTCCTCCGGGTCGACAAATCTGCGCGGAATGCCGTCCGCCAGGGTCTGGCCGATTTCGTTGCCGGGGTCGTGACCGAATTTATCGCCGACCTGGTGCTCTTCGTCGGCGGCATGGGCGAGGATGGTCTTGCTGCTGTCAAGGACCAGGAAATCCCTGTGCAGGCGGCGGTGCTGGTGCAACAAGAATTGCTTGAGCGCCTCGGGCCGCTCGAGCAGCGAAAGCGTCCCATCGGTTGATTTGAAGACGATGGTGTCGGCCAATTCCCGCGCGACATTGGTCGCTTCGGTCAACCCCAACGATTTGGTCGCCACTTTCTGCGTAAAGATCGCGACGCCGCCGACCAGCGCGATCAGGGCCGCGGCGGCCACCATGGAGAGAATGATCTGGCTCTTGATGCGCATGTCATGGCTCCGCCGAGAACGACAGCATTGCGCATGTCACATCGAGCCAGCATCTCATTCCCGGCTTTTATTACCAAATGCTTATCAACGTCCTAACGACGCCAGCCGCGGCTCCTCGCACGACGCACGGTTCCTCACCCCCCATGAAATGAGGGCGAGGAACCCAAGTCTTGCTAAGTCACCCCGCCATGGCCATCGGCACGGCGCTCTTGTTGGGGATCTGGATGTCGATTTCCAGCGTCGACATGGTCTCGCCGCGGTCCATCGAGACCTGCAGATAATCCTGGTCGATCTGCACATGCTTGGCGATGACGGCCATGATCTCCTCGCGCAGGATGGAGACGAGGTCGGGCTGGCTGCGGTTGCGGCGCTCATAGGCGAGCAGCACTTGCAGCCGCTCGCGCGCCACCGGGGCGCTGGAGCGCCGCTTGAAGATGTCGAGCAGGTTCATGCCGCCCTCCTTCCCAAAAGACGATCGAGGAAGCCCTTGCGCTCGAAGGGCACGATGACGGGCAATTCCTCGCCCTCCAGCCGCCTGGCGGCGTCGATATAGGCCTTGGCAGCGGAATTGAGCGGCTCCGACAGCGTCACCGGCGAACCGAGGTTGGAGGCGCGCAACACGTCCTGGCTTTCCGGAATGATGCCGAGCAGCGGCACCGACAGGATTTCCAGCACGTCGTCGATGGACAGCATTTCGCCGCGCGACGCGCGCGCCGCATCGTAGCGCGTCACCAGCACATGCTTGGCGATCTGCTCGCCCTGCTCCGCCCGCAAGGTGCGGGCGTCGAGCAGGCCGATGATGCGATCGGAATCGCGCACGGAACTGACTTCCGGATTGGTGACGATGACCGCCTCGTCGGCAAAGCGCATGGCCAGCTGCGCGCCGCGCTCGATGCCGGCCGGGCTGTCGCAGAACACGTAGTCGAACACCGAGCGCAGCTTGTCGATGACTTCGCCGACGCCTTCCTCGGTCAGCGCATCCTTGTCGCGCGTCTGCGAGGCCGGCAGCAGGAACAGCGTCTCGACCCGCTTGTCGCGGATCAGCGCCTGCGAGAGTTTCGCCTGGCCCTGGATGACGTTGACGAGGTCGAACACCACGCGCCGCTCGGCGCCCATGATCAGGTCGAGATTGCGCAGGCCGACGTCAAAGTCGACCAAGGCCACCTTCTTGCCGGTCTTGGCCACGGCCGCCCCGAGGGCCGCCGTCGAGGTAGTCTTGCCGACGCCCCCCTTGCCCGAGGTGACCACCACTACCTTGCCCATTGAAAAGCCTCCGTTGTTGTTTTCTTGGTCGAGCGGCCCGGCCGCCCCAATATCGAAACGAATGTCAGCTCAGCGTCGAAACCCGCAAAGCGTCGCCGTCGAGAAACGCCTGCACCGGCTTGCCGCGCGAAACGCCTTCCATCTCCTCGGCGGTGACGTACCAGCCGTCGACCGCCAGAAGTTCCGCCTCGTTCTTGCGGCAGAAGATGCGCGCGCCCCTGTTGCCCAGCGCCCCCGCCGAAGCCCGCCCGCGCAGCGTGCCATAGACATGGATCGAGCCCGCCGCGATGATCTCCGAACCGGACGCGACCGAACCCAGCACGATGACATCGCCATGCGGATGCACGATCGCCTGGCCCGAGCGGATCGGCGCCTTGATCATCAGCGTGCCCGAAGCTTCAACCTGCGGCTCGCTATCGCTCGCCTTGCTTGCGTCAACCTTGCCGACGCTGTCCTTGTCCGGGCCGGCTTCGGGCGCCCTGCCCTCGGCCTTGTCGAAACTCTCCTCCCGCGCCTTGCGGGGCAGCAACCCATCCGTCGTCGCCTCCTTGGCGCCGACCAGCACCGGCGGCAGGTTGGGCGCGAGTGCGGTGTGGCCGTCGAGCTCGATGGCGTAGATGCGGATGCCGCGATGGCCAAGCACGTCGACCAGCGATTCGATCGCGGCGACATCGGGCTTCAAGGTGTTGAGATCAAGCACCACCGGCCGCCCGGCGAAATAGCCCGGCGAGTTGCCGATCCAGTGATCCAGCCCCTCCAGCCACACGTCCAAAGGCGCTTCCGGCGTCAGCGTGAAAGCAACGAAAGAGCGGGCACGAAAGCGAATGGATTTGGCCTCGAGGGGGGCGGCAAAGGTCACGGCTGGCGAATCCTTACTGAGAGGTAAACGCTAGCGAGGGAATGGTTAACGAATGGTTAATGGGAGGGAGGTGGAGAGAGCACCGAAACGGCGGGCTCCTGACAGCCTCGCGCCGGGTGCTTGCGGCAAGGATGCTCGACCGCTTCGCGACCGCCTGGAAGCCCCGCAAGGTACGACTTGACGCGACATCCCCTGCCACCAGCAACGCCATTTACGATCCCAACGGCCGGTCAGTGCGACGGACATCAGCGCAGGTCGTCAAAAATAGTCGTGTATGACGCTTCGCTGAATACTTGTGCAATGTCATGCACCGCGTAATGCTGTTGCCGGGGTGGGCTTTGTTGAAAAGTGGGGGAATTGTGAAACCTAGTTTATTGACACTATCGGTGCTGGCCAGCCTCTCGGGGTGCGCCACACCGCCTGACAAGATATCGGGTATTTCAAATCCCGGCCCTCTCGATCAATAAAAAAATTGAATCGAGGGAGGGCAACAATGTCGAAATCGACTCAAGATCAAATTCGAAAAAAAATTCGACGAGCACGCACGCCAGGCAATCGTCAAAAGTCATTCCTGGCTCTACGTGAAATAACTGACGAAAAAACCAGAAATCTTATGCGAGGCATTCTTGCACAAAACGCGACCATAGAGGCATCCTCAAGCAGCATTAATTCGATAAGAAAGAACTGCCATGCAGAGGATTTGGCCAATGCGGTTACAATGCTGCTTGGCCGCAACGGCGCGTTTCCATTCCCCAACATAAATGGAAAATATCGAGATTTGCTGTTGTCGCATAAACTTGACCCCATCACGCCGGAAGCCGAGTTAATCTTCATTCTTGGTCACGTAAATGGATGGAAGGAATTAAGTGCGGAGATATTGGGGGCAATATCCACATTGCGCGATCTGGCATCGGCTGATCCAGTAGACGCCCTCGGAGCGATCCGGATTTTCGCAGAAAGATGGGGGGCGTCAAACTATCTTGCAAAGAAGGTCGCCTTCGTCATGGCGACAAGTAACGATCGCGATCTGTCGCAATCTCTTGGGGAAATAGCAGACATCGTCGAGCAGGAGAAAGCTCCAAATCCTTACTTCTCTGCTTTGGAATCAATCGACAGCAGTTTTTCATATTTCGGCGGTATTTCAACTCGCGTTCAAGTCTACGGAAAATATGTAACGGACGATTTTCGACAATTTCTTGCACTACACAATATCGTTGGATCACCTGTCTCACATGATGATATCGGACCATTTATTCGTAAATCCCATTCCATGTCGCTTGTCGACGAAGTGGTTGCAATACTACAACTTCTCCACACCGGAGAGCGATGGCCATGGATAAGGGACACCATCAACCGCCACTTAGACCCAGATCTGAAAAAGTGCTTCATCGATTTCTGCGACATCCCCTTTCATGCGGAGGCGCTCTTTGCCGGATCCAGCCCTCTAGATGCGGACCTGACGTATTATCGACGATCCCTTGCATTCCTGGAATTTCGCGCTCCGGCATTGTATCGGGGCTATGTCGATCAAGTCGTCGGTCACCGCCTCTTAGGAAAATTGTTAAGAGTAGACACTTCATTCAAGTCTCGAGTGAAATCTCCGTCCCGCCGCGAGCTGACAAAGGCGCTTCACGGATTCCATCTAGCAGACGACTATAAGAAAGTTCAGAAGGCCGGGCGTTTTCTTAGAACAATATCATTTCTAGTATATTTGGAGAATCTTGATGGGCCCCTTCGTCTAAATCACCATGATATTCGGTTTATCCTAGACAACACTACGGCACTCGATACGCTTATGAGTGAGATCGAAATGGAGCGGCTATACCTCTCGGTTGACGAGCAGTCTAGACCTCTAGTTACGGTGCTAGCCCTGGCTTTACACAAGGCTCGCTCGCATAGCGATGATGTTGACTTTAAATTTCGTCTGAACCTCTCGATAGCAATCGAAAGCAAATTTCAATCCAGCATAGTTGTTTTTATCGAGTGGCTCCTCAACGTAACACCGGAAGTTGCCAACTTTCTTCTATCTGTGCTTGACCGCTCCACGTTGCAGAAAATGTATTGGATCGTCAGGTCAGCCGATGAAGCCGACCAGATTCGCCAAGATATCCTTAGGGCCGTAGGGAGGAAGAAAGAATTGATCGAGTACTTCGTCGAAGCCGACTCGATCGAAGCCCAGCGCCAAGTGTCTCGCCTCAGAAAATATTTTGACGACTCTCGAATATTCGTCGACGGCGTCGCTATGAAGAGGTGGCTCGTTGAAAATCCGAGTTCATACTCGCAGCAGTACATCAGAATGATTGAACGCAACGTCGAGACGATCACAGCGCACACCATAAGCTTAAGTAAGGATGGACTAACGAGAATAGCAACAACGGAGATAGCTTCAAGCGCAGCTTATGACTATATATTGTTTGAGGTAGCTCAAATTGCATTTCAAAAATTCTGTACGGACGTAAATTTCGGCATTGAATCCTATTTGGGCAGAAGGATAAGGCACAATACTCTTTCGGGCGTTATGAGAAGCGGCGTGGACTCAATCATTGACAAATTTCAATTCAGGGCCTTGCAGTTCGAGAAAGACTTCATGGACGCCAACGCTCGATGGACGGCCGAGTATCGCTCCTTGATCGACATCGTAAGGAACGACTATTTGCAGTTTCGATCCACGTTGAAGCCGAAGGGCCTATTCTCCGCTGAACTCAAGGCAGATACGGAACCTACTCGAACCAACATCGCATTGCTTAGAGGCGCGACGTGGGCGGCTCGGAGCGGCGAACTGCTGAACGATCTGCTTATCAGATTTTGTTGGCGCGAGATTGATCCCCAGCTGAATGCTGCCGCGAAATTCATAACGTCGAATTTACTCCAACGGGCAAACACTCTGATTGAATCAAACTTCCAGGGATTCCAAGGCGATTTGTACAAGCAATATAGAGCGGAACTCCACGATGCCGTTCACGAGCGATTTATAAGGCTCGCAAGCTGGTTCAGGCAACCAGAGAGCGGATTTGTCACTGCGAGTACTAAGCAGTTGGGTGATTTGATTTTTATGGAAGCAAGTGAAGAATCCACCACCGCAGCAATTGAATGGAAGGGCGGCGACCCCGACGCATTGATCGACGGGCTATCTGTTCATCGGATGTACGACTGCTTGTCTGTGCTTATAAGGAACGCACTCGGCTATAGCCGCGAGTGGACGCCGATCGAAGTTTCTGTCGACAAGCAGATGGGTAATAAGGCGAACATAGCCCGCCTGAACGTCTCAGTGACTTCGACGCTTGCCTCTCCTGAGGAACGTCAGGCGCATATTGAGCGACTGGCGGCCTGCTTCGCCGACGAAGACCTAAGTGCATCCATGGTCAGGGAGGGGTATTCAGGTATTAAGAAGCTACGGTTCATATTGATGCACAGTGAGGGCTCGTCGACGGCAAGCTACTCGATCAACCATGATCTGTGCAGAATATCCTTCGTATTGACGGTGGAGCTGGCTAGCGATGAGGAGCTCAAATTTGACGAGGTAAGTGCGGAAGCATCGCCATGAAGGTCCTCCTAGTCGAAGATGAGGAACACAAGGCTATCGACTTGACCAAGCGGATTGCTCGACTAGGCATTGGAGAAGAGTCTCTCACTACAGTTCAAAGCGTTCGTGAAGCTGTCCTGCTTGTCGTGGCAAATGAGTATGACCTCATCATTTTAGACATGGCTCTACCGACCTTTTCTAAAACGGGATCTAAGGACAACGTTGGCGGGGAGGCCCAACCCGGTGGCGGGGTCGAGATTTTACGGGCGCTTGACGCGAGCGGTCGCAAGTCAAGAATTATAGTGGTAACTCAATATCCAGAAGTCGTAATAAACGGAGAAAAGGCAAAACCACATCAAGTGGCCAAGATTGTAGCGGAGCGTTATCGTCAGATCGTTCTGGGAACTGTTATATACTCCTACAATACGCCTGAATGGGAAACGGCTTTTGATAACATTATTGCGAGAATCAAATGACTACTGTTGTTTTTGAAGATGACGACCGTAAATTCAATGAGATATCCGCAGTTTTAATCTCGAAGGGGATCAAGGAAAGCGCCATAAGACGCTGCTCAAATATGGCGGAATTTTCTTCTCTTCGATCGATAGACATCGATCTTTGTATTATTGACATCAGAATGCCGGGAATCCGCGGCGGAGATACGAGAAATGCCGGCATCGAGATACTCCAGATGCTGGATTATTCTGGGCTTCAACGCATACCGGTCCTCGCGATAACCGCGTATCCGGAAGAAGCTCAAATTGATGCTGAACGATTTCTGGCCCGCGGATGTATTATTTACGACTATGATCGCAAGGAGACTTGGCAGCAGGCGCTAGATATTTTTCTCGCACAAGCCCGTGATCGCGGTCGTTACGATTTTATAATTTTTGCCGCACTAGAGAAAGAGCGAGACGCCTTCCTGAGCGACCCCAAATTCCGCATTGATAGCGTCAGCAGATATGGGATCAACCACTGGGAGTGCGACCTCGATGGCAAGTCGGGATCGATTGTCCTCCTACCGAGGGCCGGGCTTGTTGTTGCGGCAACAGTGGTGTCCCGTGTGCTTACCCAATACACGCCTCTCGTGGCCGCCATGGCAGGAATTTGTGCAGGGATAGGTGACAGTACTCCTCTGGGTCAGCTGCTTGTAGCTGACGTATGCTGGGAATATCAGTCTGGGAAGTGGCTAAAAGATAGTTTCGAGGCCGAGCCATATCAAGTTGATATGCATCCCGACACCAGGGCATCATTTGTCAAGATTCTGGAAGATCGCGGATTATTGAAGACTCTTGAGAAAAACTATACCGGAAGATATCGACCGGACGAGGCATCTAAACCAAAATTGGCAGTTTTTACTACCGGTTCGGCTGTAATAGCTAGCGCAGACCGATTAAAACATGTTCAAATACAGCATAGAAAAGTATCTGGATTGGACATGGAGGTATTCGGCTTTATGCAAGCCGTCGAGATATCGAACCATAGAATACATGCATTTAGTGCCAAAACGGTAGTCGACAAAGCTGACGAATCCAAGGGAGATAGATTGCATGAATATGGTTGCTACCTGGCTGCTCAGTTTTGCTTGCGCGCCATATCTGATCTATTGAAATAACGTCCGTATACGCTGCCAATAGGCAGCAATGGCATCCCCTCACTCCCTCTTGACATACTACACCTCCCGCTATACTTCTCCGCCGTCTCACGCGTATCGAACGTCCCTAGATCCGCCGCTTGCCGGTCTTTTCGTCCTTCTTGCCTCCATCGAACACATAGGGCGGCCGAACAGCTTCCTTCTCACTTTTCAAAACGGATGCACGGCCCAGCGACACAGGCTATGTTGCCCCGTCTGGCCAAGGTCATCGAAGGGGCATGACATGCAGGCAATGCCGATAGCGCATCAAGCCGCGCAACCCGTGGTCTCCCTGGCCGGCTATCCGGCCGCCATCTTGTGCTGGCTGCTTTCGGCTGGTGTCTACATCGCGGCCAAATGGGTGGCGCCTGAAATGCCGCCCTGGGGGCTCTGCTTCTGGCGGCTGACGCTTGCCTGCGCCATCCTGCTGCCGATCGTGCACCGTCATCACGAGGCGATGATCGGGCTTTTGCGAACGCGCGCCGTGGAGGTCGTCGCCGTGGGGGCGATCGGCCTGACGCTGTGCCAGGGTATGATCTACCACGGCCTCAACGACACCGACGCCACCACGGCCGGCATCATCATGGCGCTGTCGCCTGTCATGACGATGGTGCTAGCCCGTTTCGTGCTTGGCGAGCCGCTCGGGCTGTGGAAGTCGCTTGGCGCGCTGGTTGCGCTTGCCGGGATGATTTTCATCGTTGCCCACGGCAACCTGACGGCGCTGCTGCAACTCAAGCTCAACGCCGGCGAGTTGTGGATCGTCGGCAGCGCGTTCTGCTGGGGCCTCTACACCGTGTTTTTGCGCCGTGCCAAATTCGGCATCGAACTCCTGCCGATGGTCGTGCTGCTGCTCGGCGCCGGTGCGCTGGTCGCCTTGCCTTTCCATCTGTGGGAATTGTTCAACGACGAACGCTCCGCCATGGACATCGACAGCGTTCTCGCGCTCGCCTATCTGGCAGGCCCCGGCGGCGCCTTGATGTACTACCTCTACAACAAAAGCGTGCAAACGCTGGGCGCGAGCCGGGCAAGCATGCTGCTCTATTTGCAGACGGTGTTCGTGGCCATGCTCGCCTATCTGCTGCTCGGCGAGGGCTTGCACGATTACGATCTGGTCGGTGCGGCCTTCATCGTTGCCGGCATAGTGCTCGCCACTGTGGTCAGGCCAGATCAACCACGCGTGGCGTAGAAATCTTGCGAATGACGGCTGTGCGGCGGGTCAGCAAAAAACCCGCCTGCGCGGCGGGTCACTGGCGCAAATCAGCACCATAGGCAAAAAAGTAGCATAGCTGCACTCATCCGTCAAGAAAAAATTCCTATCGACGTCAGCCAAGGTGCCCGCCGGACACATGCATTCCCAGGCCAGCGGCGCTACTGCGGTGGAGGCGAACATTCGAACGAAAGAAAATTCACATCCAACTTGACGGAACATTAGCCATAGCTAATTGTTGATCTGTGCGGCAGGTGGTGCCCTCCATCGCCTGCCGAAGATCGGCCGTCCGATCGGCCCGCGTCCTCCGCCAGAGGCGCGGGCTTTCGGGCCGGGTGACGGCCAGCCCTCACAACGGTATTTCCGTCCATCAGCCTCCGGTCATTTCGCCAGTCCCTCATCGGGATTTCGCCGTCTTTTGGCCTTGAGGCTGCGGGCGGCTTGCTCGACCGCGGCGCGGTCGTTGCCCAGGCGGTCGAGCAGTTCCTGCGCCTCGTCGCCCGATATGCCGGTGCGCACCGCCAGCGCCTCGACCTCCAGCACGTCGGAGCTGGCGATCTCACCGGTTTCAGGCAGCGCGTCGTCCGCCGTCAGCGGCAGCGCCGACTCGCGGTCGATCTCGGCCTCGGCCTGGTGCCAGTGCCGTTCGGGGTCGCCGTGCATGCGGCCTTCCCGTTCCCAGATCTGGTAGGCGCGCTCACGAATTCTGTCGTCCCGGTCGTCGCTCATGGTCAGTCCTCCTTGGGGTCAGGGTTGAACGCCGCGCCAATGCGGACGCTCCGGAAAATCCGCGCGATCGGATCGCCATGCCGGGCGGCGCGCGGGGCTACTGGCATTGCCGTCTCGGGCCGCCGGAATATGGCTGGTAGGAGTTGTCTTCCGGGCGATAGGAGCGGTAGCGGCTGAAGCAGGAATCGACATGGTCGGCCGAAAGTGCGGCGCCGCCATCGTCGGCAACATAGACGCCCAGGCCCGCGCCGTTTTCGCCGCCATCACCGGCAGCCGGCTGGGCGGCCTGAACGACCTGACCGGCGGCTTGGAGATAGGGCGAGACGCAGCGACGCAGCTGCCCGCTGTAGGAGAGATAGCTGTTGTCGTCCGGATGGTAGGAGCGATAGCGGCTGGCGCACCAGGCGAGATGCGGAGGCGGCAGGTCGGCTGCCTTGGGCGCGATGGCGCCGGTGACGGTGGGGTCGGGCGGTGTTTCCTGCGGTTTGGCGGGGATGTCCGTCGGCGCGGACTGTTTGGCCGGCAGGCGCTCGAGGCCCTGCCCGGCTTTGTTCACCGGCCGCGCTTTTTTGGTCCACAGCTCCGCCACGCTGACGGTGGCCGTCGCCTGGCGCGGCGGCTTTGCGGCAAGCAGCCAGGCTGCAAAACCCAGTCCGCTGCCGAAGACCGCAAGGGTCAGCACGAAGCCGCAGACCAGTCCCAAAACCGCTTTCACGACGCGCTCCTTAAGTCCCTGCTCATAGAATGCGGGGCCTCAAGGCTGGTTCCAGAAAAACGCCCAAGCGTACGCGCCGGCGCTTCCGCCGGGCGGGCCCGGCAAGAGCCGCCAAGGGAGGCTCAAAGGAGCGCCCAGACACAGTTCAGAAACAATATTCAACAGTTCGGAAAAACTGCCGAAACGATCGGATGGCATAAGCATCCCACAACAACTGGAAAAATGGCCGTGCCGGGCGATGCCCGGCCTGGACGGGAAAGTATGGAAATGGATCACGGTGTCGACATCGCCGAACTGGACGCGGAACGATCGGGGCTGGAAAGCGGCCTGGCAAGTGTCGACGCGCCGATAAGAACGGCCCCCGCGACAGCCGGGCGCGGGCAGATCCTGACGGGCGCCGACTTTGCCCGGCAAGGCCTGCCCGGCGAGCGGCTCGACACCGTCTTCGAACAGCTCGCCGACATGTTTGCAGCGCTGCCGGCGGTGATCTCGGACGGGCGTGTCTGGACCTATCGGGAACTGGACAGCCGGGCCAACCAGTTCGCCCGCCTGCTGGTCAAGCGCGGCGTGCGGCCGGGCCACCGCGTCGGGCTCATTCTCGACCGCTCGGCGGAGACCTATGTCGCGCTGCTCGCCGTGATGAAGGCGGGCGCTGCCTTCGTGCCGCTGGCGACCGCCTTCCCCGAGGAGCGGATGGCGCTCATCATCGAAGACGCCGGCGTCAGCCTGATCGTCACCATCGCCGCCTATGCGTCGCGCGCCGGTCAACTGCCCGTCCCGCATCTGCTGATCGACAGCACTGCCGCCGAAATCTCCAGACAGTCCGACGCGCCGCTGAAGCCGCATGCGAAGGCCGCTTTATCGGACGACACCTGCTACATCCTCTACACCTCGGGCACCACGGGCAAGCCCAAGGGCGTGGTCATCAAGCACCAGAGTTTCGTCAACTTCATCCGCGTCGCCGCCGCCTCCTACGGCTACCGGCCGGGCGACCGCGTCTATCAGGGCATGACCATCGCCTTCGACTTTTCCTCCGAGGAGATCTGGGTGCCGTTCGTCGCCGGCGCGACGGTGGTGCCGGCGCCGGGCCAGATGCCGCTGGCGGGCGAGGAACTGGCCGATTTCCTGCGCCTCCATGACATCACCTGCATCGCCTGCAGCCCGACGCTGCTGTCGTCGATGACGTCGGATGTGCCCAGCCTGCGCACGCTGCTGGTCGGCGGCGAGGCCTGCCCGCACAATCTGGTGGTGCGCTGGTCGAAGCCGGGGCGGCAGATCCTGAACACCTATGGCCCGACCGAGGCGACCGTCACCGCAACCATGGGCGCGCTGACGCCGGACAGTCCCGTCACCA
Source organism: Mesorhizobium sp. M7A.F.Ca.ET.027.02.1.1 (assembly GCF_004022985.1). Lineage (NCBI taxonomy): Bacteria > Pseudomonadati > Pseudomonadota > Alphaproteobacteria > Hyphomicrobiales > Phyllobacteriaceae > Mesorhizobium > Mesorhizobium sp. M7A.F.Ca.ET.027.02.1.1. The sequence goes on from NZ_RZOL01000040.1 coordinate 21,916, forward strand.
TCGGCGCGCCGCTGCCGACCTACTCGATCGTCATCCTCGACGCCTTGCTGCCGCAGCTTGCCGAGCCCGGCGAACTGGGTGAGATCGGCATTGCCGGCATCGGCCTCGCGGTCGGCTACCTCAACAGACCCGACCTGACCGGGCAGAAATTCATCGCCGATTTCGTCGGCCTGCCGAACAACCCGTCGAAGCGCATCTACCGGACGGGCGACCTTGGCCGCATCAACGACCAAAGCGAGATCGAGTATGCCGGGCGCATCGACACCCAGGTGAAGATCCGCGGCTACCGCATCGAGCTCGGCGAGATCGAGGCGGTGCTGCTCGACCAGCCCGAAATCGCCCAGGCCGCCGTCACCACCTGGGAGATCGAGCCCGGCCGCGTCGAACTCGTCGCCTATTTCGCAGCGAAGGCCGGCCAGAAGGCGATTTCGCGCGCCGACCTCGCCACGACGATGAAGCGGCGGCTGCCCGACTACATGGTGCCCTCCTATCTCGAGGAGCTGCCGGCGATCCCGATGACGGTCTCCAACAAGGTGGATTTGCGCCAGCTGCCGAAGCCGACAAGCGTGCGGCTTTCGGGCGATCGCGCCATGGTCGCGCCCGGCAATGACGACGAGCGTTTCATGGCCGACGCGCTGGCCGCGGTGCTGAAATTCGAAGAAGTGTCCGTCGAGGACAATTTCTTCGACGATCTCGGCGCCAACTCGCTGCTGATGGCGCATTTCTGCGCGCGCCTGCGCACCAGGAAGGAATGGGCGACGGCGTCGATGCGCGACATCTATCTCCATCCGACCGTGGCGCGGCTGGCGCTGCATCTGGGCGTAGCGGACGAGATGACGACGGCCACCAACGAGCCCGTCCTCACCCGCCGGGCCTCCAATCTCGCCTACTGGACCTGCGGGGCCGCACAGCTGCTGTTTTACGCGCTCTACAGCTATGGCGCCCTGTGGGCGATCAATGGCGGCCTCAACTGGATGTATGACGCGCTCGACGATCCGCTGCAGCTGTACATCAGGTGCGTGGCGCTTTCTGCCGCCGTGTTCTTCGGCATGTCGGGCTTTGCCGTCATCGCCAAATGGGTGCTGGTCGGCCGCTGGAAGGCGGAGGCGTTTCCCATCTGGGGCGTGCGTTACTTCCGCTTCTGGGTGGTCAAGACATTGATCCGCACCGCCCCCGTCGTGCTGTTCCGCGGCAGCCCGCTCTACAGCATCTACCTGCAGCTTCTGGGCACCAAGCTCGGCAAGAACGCCGTCATCGAATCGAAATCCGTGCCCGTCTGCACGGATCTCATCTCGATCGGCGCCAACACCATCCTGCGCAAGGAATCCATGATCCTCGGCTTCCGGGCGCAGTCCGGCTATATCCACACCGGGCCGCTGACCATCGGCCGCGATGCCTTTGTCGGCGTCGGCTCGACGCTCGACATCGACACCAGGATCGGCGACGGCGCCCAGCTCGGCCATTCGTCCTCGCTGCATCGCGGCCAAAGCATCCCCGACGGCGAACGCTGGCATGGCTCGCCGGCCGTGCCGACCACGGCCGACTATTGCAAGGTGCGCAATGTCGATCCGTCCAACATCAGGCGCTTCCTGTTCGAAGCGGTGCAGCTGATCGGGCTGTTTGCCATCGTCACTCCCTTGCCGCTCTTGTTCCACAGCTATTGGGAAAATGTCGGCGACGACTACCAGGAAACCATCGGCGTCGTCGCGATCGGCACCACGGTCACGCTTTTCGGCTACATCGCCGTGGCCTTCCTGGCGGCGACGCTGGTGCCGCGCCTGACAAACCTGATCCTGAAGCCAGGCCGCACCTACACGCTTTACGGCTTTCGCTACTGGCTGCAGACGGTCGCCGAATTCTCGAGCAACTCCCGCGTGCTAGGTCTCCTGTTCGGCGACAGCTCGGCCATCGTGCACTATATCAGGGCCATCGGCTGGAACCTCAACAGAGTGGTGCAGACCGGCTCCAATTTCGGCTCCAACCAGCAGCACGAAAACCCGCTTCTGTGCGAGATCGGCACCGAGACCATGGTGTCGGACGGGCTGTTCATGATCAACATGCACAAATCCGCCTCCGCCTTCCGGCTCGAGCCGACGAGGATCGGCGAGCGCAACTATCTCGGCAACAACATCTACTATCCGCCGGACGGGCGCACCGGCGACAACGTCCTGCTCGGCACCAAGGTGATGATCCCCATCGACGGGCCGCTGCGCGAGAATGTCGGGCTTCTGGGTTCCCCTGCCTTTGAAATCCCGCGCATGGTGAACCGCGACAAGGAACTCATCGCGGGCGTCGACGAAGACGACCGGCGCCGGCGCATCCCGCAAAAGAACCGCCACAATCTGGTGACGATCCTGCTGTTCGTGGCAACGCAATGGATCATGCTGTTCGCCACGCTGGCGATCTGGGACCGGGCGCTGAACTACTATACCGAATGGGCTGAAGTCGCGCTGTTCGTCGCCGTGCTCCTGACTTCGGCGATCACCATTCCGTTCTACATCTTCGTGGAACGGGCAAGCCTTGGTTTCGGCCGGCTGAAGCCGCAAATGACGACCATCTACGACGTCGCGTTCTGGCGCCATGAACGCCACTGGAAGCTGGCGGATTCGCCGATCGTGCGGCTGTTCGCCGGCACGCCGTTCCGGCCGATGATCCTGCGCATGCTGGGCGTCAAGGTTGGCAAACGGGTCTATGACGGCGGCAGCAACCTCACCGAACGCTCGCTGGTGGAGATCGGCGACGACGCCACCCTCAACGAGGGCTGCGTCATCCAGGCCCATTCGCTGGAGGAAGGCGCCTTCAAGTCCGACTTCATCCGCATCGGCAAGGGCTGCACGCTCGGACCTTCAGCCTTTGTCCACTACGGCGTCGTGATGGGCGAAGGCTCGGTGGTCGATGTCGACTCCTTCGTCATGAAGGGCGAAGAGCTGGAGCCCAACTCCATATGGCGTGGCAACCCGGCCAAGCTGCACCGCTTCGTCGAGCCGATCACCGACGATGGCTCCAAGGCATCGGCCCGGGCATCGGCTTGAAAAAGGGCATCGGCTTGAACACCGGAGACATCCGTCTCGTTGCCGTGACCGAGGCCAACCGTGCCCTGGTCACGGCCCTGGAACTCGCCCCGAAGCAGAGGGATTTCGTCGCCGGCAATGCGGCGTCGCTGGAAGAAGCCGAAACCGACGCAGACGCGCGGCCACGCGTCGTCATGGCCGGGACCCGTGTCGTCGGTTTCCTCATGTACGAGGCGCCCGAGGATGACGACGAGGCGCGCATCTACCGCTTCATGATCGACCGCGCTTCTCAAGGCAAAGGCTACGGCAAGGCCGCGCTGCGCGAAGTGCTGGGCGAAATCCAGGGGCTCGGCCACATCAGCCACGTTTCGATCTGCTACGAACTGGAGAATGATGCGGCGCGAAACCTCTATCGCAGCGCCGGTTTCGTCGAAGAAGGGCTCGACGAGGACGGAGAGATGATCGCCGATCTCGCTTTGCCGGCACGGACGCACGAGCCGTGACGCGGCTGCCCGGGGAGATCGCCTTGGCCGAAGCGATGACCGCCATCGCACCCAAGAGTATCCGGGTCGGATGCCGGCTTATACGCGATGGCGACGACGGCCATCTGCTGCCCGGGGAAGCGAACTCCATCGCCGCGCGTCAACCGGCCATGCGGCGCGCCAGCGGCGCGGCCCGGTGGATCGCGCACGGACTGCTGGCGGAGCTTGGCGCCGGCGACGTCGCCATCCTGCGCGCGCCAACGGGCGCGCCGGTCTGGCCCGACGGGATAACCGGTTCGCTCGCTCACGACGACGACATGGCCGTGGCGGCGGTTGCCCCGATTGGCGATATCGCCTCGCTCGGCATCGACGTCGAGCCCGCGCAGCCTCTCCCGGATGATATTTTGGCGCTCGTGACAACGCCCGCGGACCGCACGGACGCAGCCGACCGGCATCTTGCCGGCCGCATTCTCTTTGCCGCCAAGGAAGCCGTCTACAAGGCCGTCTATCCGCTCGATCGCGAGGTGCTTGGTTATGAGGACATCACCGTCGACCTGAACGCAGGCCAGGCGACGACGAAGACAGGCCGCAAGGCCAGCCTCGCCTACTGCGTTGCCCCGCGCGTGGTGGTGCTGGCGTTTGTCGATGGAGATGGGGTTTGGGGTCTGCGCGATTATTCTGCTGCGCTACGGCGTCATGAGTTCCTAGCCGAACGCGGCAATCGTTGACGTTGGCGCTGCCCCTCACTGTCCTGCCGGACATCTCTCCCCGTATAGTGACGGGGAGAGAGGGGCTGTTGTCCGAACCGGATAGATAGGTAACAGAATGGACTGATTAGATGGGTGACAGTTTTCTTGTCCGCCGGGAGGACCGGCGATGGTTTGGCGAGAGACTGGCATCATGGATGAGCGGCTTCGGTTTGTT
>NZ_RZOL01000410.1:0-5408 GCF_004022985.1 Mesorhizobium sp. M7A.F.Ca.ET.027.02.1.1
TTCCCCCGATATAAGATCGTCCAATCCCTCGCTCCGCGCCTTCAACGAGCGCGCCTCGATAAACGCCCGCCTGCAAGGCACCGCCGCCGACATCATCCGCCGTGCCATGATCCGCATGGAGGAGGCGTTGGAAAAAGCAGGCCTTTCGGCACGCATGCTGCTGCAGGTGCATGACGAATTGATCTTCGAGACCGTCGAGGCGGAAGTCGAGGCAACGATCCCGGTCGTGCGTCACGTCATGGAGAACGCGGCGATGCCGGCGGTCTCGATGTCGGTGCCGCTGCACGTCGACGCGCGGGCGGCGAACAACTGGGACGAGGCGCATTAGCGCCAACGCAAGGTGTGTTGAGATTCAGGTCAGGCCGAGCCGAAAATGGTGGATTCCGAGAACCGGAGCGGAGCGTACTTTTCGTACGTGAGCACAGTTCTACCGCGACGCGGTAGAACGGGGAAGCGCAGGTATCAGCCATTTGCAGGCCGGCATCACCTGAATATCAACGCACCTTAGGCCGCTTCGGCCAGGCACTTGGCACACGTCCCGCGAAACTCGATCACCGCCTTCTTGGCGGCGAAGCCGGTGGAGCGCACCCATTCGTCCAACTGGTGGCCGACATCGTGGTCGGACATTTCGGTGACCTGCCCGCATGTGTCGCAGATCGCGAAGGCGGTCATCGAGTGGTTGTGGTCGTGCGGTTCGGCGCAGGCGACGAAGGAGTTGATGCTTTCGAGCCGATGCACGAAACCTGACTTCACCAGCGTATCGAGCGCGCGATAGACTTGGAGCGGCGCGCGAAAACCGCGCTCGCGCAATTGGTCGAGCAAGGTGTAGGCACTGAGCGGTCCGCTGGCGGTCTCGAGTTTCTCGAGAACGCACAGCTGGTTCTTCGTCAGCACATCCCTTGCCGCCATGATCCTGTTTCCAACTCGCCTTGCGTCGCTTGTGCCGCGCACAAACGATCCATGTCCCATCCAGATAGCGACGAACAGGCATTTTTGCTACTGTTTCCAGCATTCTGCCCGCGAGGCGGTCGAGAACATCGATCGGAGCGGGGCAACAGGCAGGTTGCTCTGCGATGTGACGTTCAAAATACTGACAATATCTTCGGCAAGGATTGCCGCGCTTGGAAATTCGGTCGGGCTTGGGGAAGCAATCATGATCAAATTGACGCGGCGGACGCTGCTGGTCGGCACGTCCGCCTTGACCATGGCCGGCATGGTATCGTTCCGGACCATGGCCGCATCGCGCACCTACCATGCGCTGCTGGTCGCCTGCACCGAATATCCCAACCTGCCGCAGAGGAACTGGCTTGTCGGGCCGAAGAACGATGCAGCCCTCGTCCGCGACTATCTCCTGAAGAATGTGCCCGACCCCGTGCGCTTCGCGCCGGAAAACGTCACGCTGCTCGCCAAGGATGTCCCCGGCGCCAGTGGCCTGCCGACCCATGCGGCGATCAAGGCTGCATTGGCCGACCTTGCCGCCAAGGTTCAGCGCGACGATTTCGTCTATCTGCATCTGTCCGGTCACGGTGCCCAGCAGCCGCAGATGGTCAAGGGCGACGAAACCGACGGGCTCGACGAGATCTTCCTGCCCGTCGATATCGGCAAATGGATCAACCGCGATGCCGGCGTGCCCAATGCGCTGATCGACAACGAAATCGGCGCGGCACTCGACGCCATCCGCGACAAGGGTGCTTTCGTCTGGGTTGTGTTCGACTGCTGCCATTCCGGAACCGCGACACGCGCCGTCGAGGTCGATGACGAGCTGGAGCGCAAGGTCGAGTTCGCCGACCTGGTCGGCGGCAACGAGTCCGAGCGGGCTGCCGCGATCAAGGCCTATGATGAGGTGATTTCGGTCGCCGGCTCGCGCGGCATCGACGACAATGGCACGCGCAAGCCCGCCTTCACCCTGACGCCGACCGGTGGCGAACCGATCACCAAGGGCAAGCTGGTCGCCTTCTATGCCGCGCAGACGGTGGAGACGACGCCCGAGATGCCGTTGCCCAAGGGCATCGCGGATGCGCCGCGCTTGGGCCTGTTCACCTTCACCATCCTGTCCAAACTGGCCGAGAATCCCAACGTCACCTATCGCCAACTCGGCCAGGCCGTGCTGCAGCAATATTCGGCCGACAGCCGCACCCGGCCGACACCGCTGTTCGAGGGCGAACTGGATGCCCGCGTCTTCGGCACCGACAGGACCGATGCAGTCATGCAGTGGCCTGTCGTCATCAAGGACGGCGAAGCGACGATCGGCGCCGGGCTGCTGCATCGCCTCACCCCCGGCAGCAAGCTCGCCATCCTGCCGTCGGCGTTATCGCCGCTGTCCGACGCTGTCGGATTTTTGCAAGTGCAGTCGGCAAAAAACCTGGAAAGCCGCGTCAAGCCGGTCGAGTTCGACAAGAAGCCGGCGCTCAAAGTCGCCGACATTCCCGCCAACGCCTATGCGCGGGTGGCGGAGATCGCCGTCGACTACAAGCTCGTCTTGGCGCGGCCGGCCATAGCCAAGGGACTTGAGAAGGAAACCGCTCTGGTCAATTCGGTTCTCGACGAACTGGCCACAGCCAGGGAGACCGGCTTCAACATCGAGCTGGTCGAGCCCGGCAAGAGCGCCGACCTCCGCCTCGCGGTGATGCGCGAGAATGCTGTTCCCGGCGTCAAGGATGCGACCGACAAGCCGGCGCTGTGGTTCCTGCCGGCGTCGGGCGACGTGAGCCTGAAGGAGGGCGGCAAACCGCCGCTGATCATCATTCACGACCGCCACAAGCTGGCCGATGCAACGGCCAGGAACCTGCGCACCATCTTCCGTGCCACCGGGCTTTCGCGGCTGGCGGCGGCCTCAGACTACAAGCCCGAGGACGTCGACGTCCAGTTCCAGGTCAAACGTCGCGACAAGGATGGCCTCGAACCGCTGCCGGCTTCGGTTGTGCCGCGCGTCTCGCCGGGCGACGAAGTGCATGTGCTGGCCAAGAACGGCTCGGACCTGCTGGTCGACATCAACGTGCTCTATGTCGGCAGCGACTATTCGATCACTCATATCGTTGCCGAACGCCTCGCCCCGCAGGCCACGCTCGAAGAGGGGCTGCTGGCTTTCACCGACACCAGTTTCGGCATGGAGCGGATGATCGCTGTTTTGACCGAGGCGCCGCCGGAGAGCGAGAAGCAGGATCTGAGCTTCCTGGCACAGGACGGCGTCGCCTCGGCGACGCGTGGAACGGGCTCCGCCGGCTTCTCCGACATGCTGACCGATCTCGGCATGGCGCCGGCCACCCGCTCGGTGATGCGGCTTGCCGACAAGAGCGGCCCGAAAGGCGCGGTGATGATCTTCCCGATGGAAACGGTGCCGCGCGCCTGAGCGGATGTCGGCGACCAGGGCCATATGGCTCTGTGGCGGCTCTTGCGCGATCGGCGCGATATGAGAACATTCCCGGCCGCGTCCTGGCGCATGACGGCCGGATGAAACGGATAGGATCGATTGTGAAGAATTCTGTGTTTTCCTGGCGTGGAACGGTAACCGGCCTTGCCGGCGGCCTGTTGCTGATCGCCAACGCTTCGGCGGACGAGGCCTGCGGCCTGTGCGTCAAGCAGATCGTCACCAACTCGGAACTGGCGACGTGTTTTCTCGATCAGTACGACCAGTTCGCCAAAAGCGGCAGCGACGCGGTTATCGTCGATCTCAGCAACTGCGCCTCGCGCGGCGTCGTCGAAGCCTTGCCGTCCCCCAACAAGGGGGCGGCGGAGCCCGACGTACAGTTCATGATTTCGCGCCTGCAACTGGAATGCCTGAAACGGAAGCTGGAGACGCCGGGCATTGTGCTGGATCCCTCCGCCACCATTGAACTGGACAGCTGCGGATGAAGAAGCCAACGGGCAACACCAGGCAAACAGCAGCCGCCGCACCAGCAAAGGCGCCGGCCGGCAAAACGGCGCTGCCGGAAACCACCGAAGGTTTCCCTTGGCCAAGCGCCCACGAGATCAAGAAGGAGAGCAATCCCTTCACCGACCCCGACTGGCGCATGCTGGTCTATGCCTGGTCGGGCATGGCGGTGCGTCTCGCCATCATCTTCACCTTGATGTTTTCGATCTACCAGTTCCTGGCCAACCAGGAACAGAAGCGCGTCGAGCAGACCATGTCGCTTGTCGAACTCTGGGAAAACAAGGACTACCAGCAGGCGCAGCGCGCGCTGAAAGATCGTCTGACGGGCCTCAACGCCAAATATGATAATCTGCTCAGCGCCAACCCCTCGCCGACCGAGGAGCAGGTGTTCCGGCAACGGATCGGCATCGAGGCGATGACCGCCTCCGGCGGCGACATGCCGCTCGCCGATTTCAGCGAGAATTTCGACCGCATCGTCTATTTCCTCAACCGTCTGTCCTTCTGTGTCGACGGCGATTTGTGTTCGCGCAAGGTGACCGACGCCTATTTCCGCGACTATGCCGTCTCGTTCTGGAGCTATTTTGCCGGCTACATAGACAAGCAGCGCAAGGCGGGTTCTCCCACTTTCGCTTCGGCAATCGAGAACTATGTGCGCAACGGCCCGCCTGCACCCGCAGCCAAATAGCGGCGCGAAAAAAGGCGGCGGGATTGCGCCGCCGCCTTTGTCTCCACCGCGAATGCGCAGCGATTATTTATACAGGCTGTTGATCCACTGGACGTTGGCAGCGTTGAGGCGCACGGCGGTGTTCGCGTCGGGGCTTTCCGCCACGTTGACACCGGTGACGATGCGCTGCTTGGCCTTGTTGTCATAGGCATAGACCGAGCTGCCGCTCGACCCTGGGAACGTATCGCAGTCATACTGGAAATATTCCGGCGCGATGTTTTCGGCGTGCACTTCGCAGTTTGCCTTCCACATCGTGCCCATCGGCTTGTCACCGGGATAGCCGACGAGATTGGCGGTGAAATCGCCGAGATCCTCATAGTTGGCATAGCCCAGCCAGCCGAGATTGGTGCCGACATCCTGCTTTAGCGTGACGACGCCGAGATCCCACAGCAGGACCGAACCATAATAACCCTGGTAGTTGTCGATGAAGCCTTGCAGCACATAGGCGCTTTCGAAGGCGAAGGCGCCGAACGGTGCGTCGTCGGCCGTGCTGCCGTTCAGCCCCGGCACGAACAGATAGTCGGAGAGCCAATCCTTGTCCTCATGACTGTAGAGGCAGTGCGCGGCGGTGAGCACCGTGCGCGGGCCGATCAGCGTTGCCGAACAGCTGCCGAAGCTGCCCGTCTTCGGCGATTTAGCTTCGAGATAGCCGATTGCCGAGAACGGATAGGTCTTGGTGTTCTTGACCTGCTCGCGATCGTCGGTGCCGAAGACCTGACGGCCGGCTTCGCCTTCGCCGAGGTCCGGATCCTCGGTCTTGCGCTCGGCCCCGTCTTTTCCGGTGGCCGGAGCGTTCAGTTCCTTGATGATAAG
>NZ_RZOL01000411.1:0-5403 GCF_004022985.1 Mesorhizobium sp. M7A.F.Ca.ET.027.02.1.1
CCCTGCAGGCGCCGGTGCTGTTCATCATCGCCGCCACCAGTTCCATGTTCCTGAGATCGGCGGCGATGATGAACAGCACCGGCGCCTGCAGGGAGGAGGCGACCGTCTGGCCGGGATCGACCGATCGCGTAAGCACGATGCCGTCGATCGGCGCATAGATGGTGCTCTTGGCAAGGTCGGTCTGCTGCGCCTTGAGGTCGGCCTGGGCGATGGCGAGGTTGGCCTGCGCACTGTCGAGGGCTGCCTTGGAACGGTCGCGCGTGGCGGTTGCTGCTTCAAGCGACTGGTCGGTCGCCATGCCGCGCCTGGTCAGTTCGGCGGCGCGCACAAGCGCCTTCTCGTTTTCGGCCAGCGTAACCGTGGCGTCCTCGACATTGGCGGCGGCGGCCTTGGCCGAAGCTTCGGCGCGCTCGATCTGGACTTCGAGTTTCACCGTGTCGAGTGTCGCCAGCACGTCACCCTTCTTGACCTGCTGGTTCTCCTCGGCCGAGACCGAGCGGATGATGCCGGACAGTTCGCTTGAAATGTCGACCTGGGTAAGGGGCTGCAGCGTGCCGGTCGCCGACACCGCGACGGTGAGGTCCGCCTTGGCGGCAGGCACGGTGGTGTAATCGATCCTGGCCGGCGAGCCGGCATACCACTGATAGACGCCGAGCGCGGCAGCGAGCACGATCAACGCCAGCAGAGCATATAGCCAGCCGCGCCGGCGCGACTTTCGCCGACCCGTTCTGTCGAGCCCGAGCGCCGTCTCGATGGCGGAATCCGATTCCGTCTTTGGCAGATTGACAATCTGGTCCACGCTGGACCCCTATAATGCGCAATGTCCCTATCTGTGCACAGATCAGGCTTACTGGTTCAAATATCAAATTAAATTTCGCCCATGTTGGGATTGAGGCAGGAATGAAAACCCGGAATTACTTGCTCTACGATGTGTTTACGACCGAGCGATTGGCCGGCAATCCCTTGGCCGTCGTGCTGGACAGCAAGGGATTGGACACGGCGGCGATGCAGGCCATCGCGCGTGAGTTCAATCTGTCGGAATCGGTTTTCGTGCTGCCGCCGGACAATCCCAAGCACAAAAACCGCATTCGAATCTTCACCCCCGACTATGAAATGCCGTTCGCCGGCCATCCGACGGTCGGCGCCGCGATCGCGCTGGCCGAACTGGCGCAAGAGGGCGGCGCCGGCATCTTCGTGCTGGAGGAAAACATCGGCCCGGTGCGGTGTGCCGTCAGCAAGCATGACGGCAACACTTTTGCCGAGTTCGACCTGGCGAAGCTGCCGGAGCCGCTGAAGCTCGATGCCGATCCGGAGGCGATCGGTGCCGCGCTTGGGCTGACGCCGCATGAGATCGGCTTCGAGAATCACCGCGTCGCGTTCTGGTCGGCGGGCGTGCCCTACGTCACCATCCCGGTTGCCAATCTTGAGGCGGCGGGCCGCATCCGGCTGGACAACCAGGCCTGGTCGGAACTGGCGCCGCGCAAGAGCGAGTGGGCCTTCGCCAGTCCCTATGTCTACTGCCGCGAAACGGTGAACCACGAAAGCGCCTTCCATGTGCGCATGATCGTGCCCGGCACGCCTTCCTATGAGGATCCGGCAACCGGCTCGGCGGCAGCGGCCTTTGCCGGCGCCATCATGCATTTCGACGCGCCGACCGACGGCATTTCGCAGTTGTGGATCGAGCAGGGGCTGGAGATGGGCCGGCCTTCGCGCATCCGCCTCGAACTGACCGTGCAAGGCGGAAAACTGGCCTCGGCGCGCATTGGCGGCAACGCGATCAAGGTGGCGGAGGGCAAGCTTTTCGTGTGATCGCGCTACGGTCGTCATCCTAGGGCGGAGCAAGGAGCGAAGCGACGCGGCGCAGACCCTGGGATCCATGCCGCGACCGTCGGGCTGAATACCGACGGTGCAGATTGAGCGCACCTCGTCTACTGTTTTCAGCTCGCTAGCAGGCACATGTTTTCTGCACCGTTGCGTTCTTCGGTTGGCGTCCCGGCATGGATCCCAGGGTCTTCGCGACGGAGCTTTGCTCCTGCTTCGCCCAGGGATGACGAACCCCAGGAGCGATTTGTCGGGAAATGATTCCGGCAGGGCTGGACAGGACCGATGGTGGCGGCTATATGCCCGCCAACGCCGGTTTTTGCCGGCCGAGTGGGTGCGTAGCTCAGTTGGTAGAGCAGCTGACTCTTAATCAGCGGGTCCACAGTTCAATCCTGTGCGCACCCACCAAATTCTTCAAAGACTTGGTGGAATGACCCTGAAAGCGAGACGCGTTTGACGCGTCCCGGGCAGGCTGTCTGACTGTGATTCTTTAACCGCGCTATCCGGATCTCGTTGCGATTCAGCCACGTTGAAAAATGCGGCTCAGAAACCGGCCGAATCGAAAAGCAAGGCTCTTTTCCCCGGCTGCAGCATCGCTGGCGCCAGTTCCGTCTTTTCCCGGAGAAATCGCTGATGAGCCACCAGAAGAAGACCAGGAAGACAACGAAAATGCCGGTGTCGATCGGGCCATGACTTGAATAGCTGCTGTGACGGAACACAACAGCGACCGCCCCGGCGATAAACACCGCAGCTGCGGCAGGATGAAATTTCTTCATCCGCAAAATCTATTTGAGAATCGCCGTTACGGGAAGATGCCTCCTTTGTCGTGACAACGGCATCTTTGTCGGCCGATACGGGGAATGGATAACTACTTCTCCGAAACGCCAGCCTCGGCAAAACTCGCCATCCTTGCATGGCACTCCAGCGCCGAGCGGACGATGTTGACGGCGAGGCAGGCGCCGGAGCCTTCACCGAGCCGCATGCCGAGATCGAGCAGCGGTGGCAGGCTAAGCGCTTCGAGCAGGCCGCGATGGCCCGATTCGGCCGAAACGTGCGCGGCGATTGTGTGGGCGAGGCCGGTCGGGTGCAGCTTTGCCAGCGGGGCCGCGGCGGCGGTGCAGACGAAGCCGTCGAGCAGTACGGGTATGCCGAGATGCCGGGCGGCGAGCGTCGCGCCGAAGATGGCGGCGAGTTCGCGGCCACCGAGTGCTGCAGCAATGCCCAGCGGATCGGCGAGGGTGGCCACGTGACGCTGCAAGCCGGCTTCGATGGCGACGACCTTGCGCTTCAGACCGGCGTCGTCAACGCCAGTGCCGCGTCCGGTCCATTTTTCCGCACCGCCGCCGAACAGGGCGGCTGAAATGGCGGCCGCCGGCGTGGTGTTGCCGATGCCCATTTCGCCGAAGCAGATGAGGTCGAGGTCTTTCGTCACCGCGTCATAGCCGGCCGAGACTGCCGCCAGAAACGCCGTCTCATCCATTGCCGGCCCTTGTGTGAAATCGCCTGTCGGATGGTCGAGATCGAGCGGGATGACGTCGAGTTCGGCGCCGGCCATGCGGGCGAGTTGGTTGATGGCGGCACCGCCGCCGGCGAAATTCGCCACCATCTGCACGGTGACTTCCGCGGGATAGGCCGACACGCCTTGCGCGGTGACGCCGTGGTTGCCGGCGAAGACGAAGACTTTTACGCGGTCGAGTTTCGGCATCTCGCGGCCCTGCCAGCGCGCCAGCCAGGCGGCGATCGTCTCCAGCCGGCCAAGGCTGCCTTGCGGCTTGGTCAGCGTGTCCTGGCGGCGGGCGACCGCATTGGCCGCGGCATCGCTGCCGGCCGTCAGGTCGAGGCAGGCGGCGCGCAATTCACTAAGGGATTTGAAGGGCATGGGGGCAAAGTCTCCGAAAAGGAATCAGGCCAAGAGAATCAGGCCAAGGGATCAGGAAAGCGCTACGGAAGCGACGAGCAGCACCGCGATCTCGCTTGCCTGCTGCAAGGCCCCTATCGTGTCGCCGGTCTGGCCATCGATCTGGTTGAGGCAAAGGGCACGGAACGCGGCAAACAGCAGGCCAAGCAGGATGAGCGCGAAAACGGCGCCGCCCAGCCCGAGCAGCAGCAGCGGAACCGCGCCGAGCACGGCGCCGGCCACGGCGGTTTCCTGCGAGACGGTGCCCGCATCGGCCGAGAGGCCATCGACGCGCGCTGGAGGCAAGAGATGCATGAAGGCACCAAGCAGGCCGCGCGAGGCCGCGTGTGCAGCTATGAGGGCGAAGAGGGCCTGCGTGGGATCGACGAATTCCGACAGCGCGCTCCAGCGGATCAGCAGCGACAGGCCCAGCGCCATGGCACCATAGGCGCCGATGCGGCTGTCGCGCATGATCTCGAGTTTGCGGCCGCGCGACTTGCCGCCGCCAAAGCCGTCGGCGACGTCGGAAAGCCCGTCCTCATGCAGGCAACCGGTGGTGAGCACCGTTGCCACGAGAGCAAGTGCCGCCGCCGGACCGATGGCAAGGCCAAACCGTTCCGCCGTCGCAAAGACGATCGCGCCGATCAAGCCGACGACAAGTCCGGCAATGGGGGCCGCCCAGATCGCCGCGGCAAGGCTGCGGCCGCGAAAATCGAAGACGGGCAGCGGCAGACGGGTGAAGAAGACCAGGCATAGCGCGATGTCGTCGACGACCTGCTGCGGTGAAAGGGCCAGATTCCTGAACTTCATGCTCTAGCCCCTCGCAATCGCATGGAAAAAGGTGCCGCTGACATGGCCGCGCCGGTAGCCCGAGGCGCCGATCGGATTGCCCAGACCGTCGGCAAGGTCGGCCAAGGGGTCGTCATTGCCGGTAGAGGTCATCTGCGCATAGTGGAATTCGTGGCCGCGGATCAGCGCACCTTGTGAGCCCAGCGGGCAGTCGGCGCGCAACCGCGCCTCGCGGTAGCCGAGATTCATCTTGCGTTTGGCGAAGCTGGTGGAATGGCCGAGCAGGCCGAGCATCGCATGCGTGTCGCCCGATGCGTCCTCCAGCGCTTCGCCCAGCACCATGAAGCCACCGCACTCGCCATGGATGGGCTTTGTCGTGGCAAAACGCGCCATCCCGGCGCGGAAAGTCGCGGCGGCGGCGAGCTTGCCGGCGTGAAGCTCGGGATAGCCGCCGGGCACCCAGCAGACATTGCAAGCCTCGTCGGGCGCTTCATCGGCGAGCGGCGAGAACGGGACGATTTCGGCACCCGCCTTGCGCCAGTAGGCGGCGACATGCGGATAGAGGAAGGTGAAGGCGGCATCCTCGGCCAACGCGATCCGCTGGCCGGGCGGCGCCAGTGCGTCGGTGAAGCCGCCAGACGCCGGGGTGAAGGGTGTCGCCAGGGCCATGATCGCATCGAGGTCGAGCGATTTCTCCGCCATATCGGCCAGCCGGTCGAGATGCGCCATCAGGTCGTCATATTCGCCGGCCTGGACGAGGCCGAGATGGCGTTCGGGCAGGTTCAGCGTGGGATCGCGCAGGATGGCGCCGACGACCGGCAGGCCGATCGCCTCGATGGCGTCGCCCGACAGCCGGCGGTGCCGCTCGCTGCCCAACCGGTTGAGCACTACACCGG
>NZ_RZOL01000412.1:0-5367 GCF_004022985.1 Mesorhizobium sp. M7A.F.Ca.ET.027.02.1.1
CCCCCGAGCCGATCTGCAGCGCCGCCGACAGCGCCTTGGCGGTCTGGTCGGAAAGCGTTGCGTTGTCGTGTTCTGCGATGAGGAGAATAGCCATTTTTCTGTTCCTTTCCCGATCGCTTACAACACGCCGGCTTCGTTCTTGAGCTTGTCGACCAGCTCAGTGACGCTCTTGACCTTGACGCCTGCCTTGCGGCCGCTTGGCTCCTCGGTCTTGATGATCTTCAGCCGCGGCTTGACGTCGGCGCCGTAGTCGGCCGGGGTCTTCTCGTCGAGCTGCTTCTTCTTGGCCTTCATGATGTTGGGCAACGAGGCATAGCGCGGCTGGTTGAGGCGAAGGTCGGCGGTGACGATCACCGGCATCTTCAGTTCCACGGTCTGCAGGCCGCCGTCGACCTCGCGCGTCACCTTGGCCTTGTCGCCGTCGAGCACGATCTTGGAAGCGAAGGTGCCCTGCGCCCAGCCAAGCAGTGCCGCCAGCATCTGGCCGGTCTGGTTGGAGTCGTCGTCGATGGCCTGCTTGCCGAGAATGACGAGGCCGGGCTGCTCGGCGTCGACGACGCCTTTCAGCACCTTGGCGACGCCGAGCGGCTCGGTCTGTTCCTCGGTCTTGACCAGGATGGCGCGGTCGGCGCCCATGGCGAGCGCGGTGCGCAGTGTTTCCTGCGCCTGCTGCGGGCCGATCGAGACGACGATGATTTCTTCAGCCTTGCCGGCTTCCTTCAGCCGGATTGCTTCTTCCACCGCGATTTCGTCAAACGGGTTCATCGCCATCTTGACGTTGGCGAGCTCCACCGCCGAACCATCAGCCTTCACGCGAACCTTGACGTTCGCATCCACAACCCGCTTCACGGGCACAAGGATCTTCATTTGCCTGTCACCTCTTCACGCTAGTTGGGCGCGCTATAACAGCCTGCGCCCGTTCTGAGTTGTCGAAAGCCGACATTCCTGACTGAATTTTGGCCGGATGGAATTCCGGCCGGATGGAAATTCTGGTGTTTGCCCGCCTTAGGTTGCGGCGGTGACGTTTCCGTAGTTGCGGCAACCCTGCACGTCAATACGCTGCAAGCGGCTCAAATCGGTTCAGTCCGAACTGGAAGTGTTTCCTCGCCCCCAGCGCGGCGTCGCGGCGGGCGGGTCGGGGATCAGCGGTTCCGTGGCAACCGGCGGTTGGTCGGGAGCGGTGGGCGCAACGTCCTCGTCGGCGCCGGCAAACAGCGGCACGCCGCGGCTGCGCAGGACGAGCACAAGAACGGCTCCGGCAATGATGCCGCCGATATGGCAAGCCCACGAAATCTGGTCCTCGCCGCCGGCGGCAAACATCACCACCTGGAACAGCACCCACAAGATGAGCGGGATGAAGGCCGGAATCCGCAGCGGGATGCGGGCAAAGGCCAGCACCCAGACCTTCACCCTGGGATAAAGGATCAGATAGGCGACGACCACTCCGGCGATGGCGCCGGAGGCACCGATCAGCGGCGCCTGCGAATCCCAGGCGACGAGGCCCTGGAAGGCGGCGCCGGCGATCGCGCACAACAGGTAGAAGATGAGGTAGCGGATGTGGCCGAGCGCATCCTCGACATTGTCGCCGAACACCCACAGGAACAGCATGTTGCCGCCGAGATGGAAGATGTCGGCATGCAGGAAGGAATAGGTGAGGTAGCTCAGGCTTTCGGGGATGACGATGAAACGGGGATCAAGCTCGGCGGTGTCATGGACGACCGACGGGATGAAGCCGAGGCCAAGCACGGCGGCATTGGAGAAACTCTCGCCGCCGAGCGCGGTGGCGAGGTAGACCAGGGCATTGACCACGATCAGCCCGATCGTCACATATTGCAGCCTGATGTGCCGCAGCCTGTTGGTGTCGTAAAGCGGGATGAACATTGCCCCAGGCCCTCTTCCGCTTTCGACAATCAGCGGTTCTTGCCGGGAACCCATAGCACGTCGGCGTTTCCGTTGTCATTGACCGCCCGGGCGGCGACAAACAGGAAATCCGAGACCCGGTTGATGTATTTTAGACCGTCGCGGTTGACGTGCTCGTCCGGATCCTGGGCAAGGGCCACGATCAGCCTTTCGGCCCGCCGCGCCACGGTGCGGGCAAGGTGAAGTGCCGCCGCTGCCGGCGTGCCGCCATTGAGCACGAAGGATTTGAGCGGCTGAAGCTCCTTGTTGAGAAGGTCGATGTCCTTTTCGACCCGGTCGGTCTGCACGGCGACGATCCGAAGCGGCTCATAGCCGAGCGGCTTGCCGTCGTCGGGCACGGCGAGATCGGCGCCGAGGTCGAAGAGATCGTTCTGGATGCGGGAAAGCATGGCGTCGATCGCGGGATGGATCGCGGCCGTGTGGACCCGGGCGATGCCGATGCAGGCATTGGCTTCGTCGACCGTGCCGTAGGCGTCTACCCGCAGGTCGGATTTCAGCCGCCTCTCGCCGGTGCCGAGACCCGTGGTGCCATCATCGCCGGTGCGGGTGTAGATCTTGTTGAGCTTGACCATTTCGCCTCCCCGCCGACATCCCTCACTTGCGGGTGAAATACACCGCAAGCAGGATCAGCACCAGCGCCACGGCCTGCAGCATGACGCGCGCCTGCATCAGCTTGTTCGATGTGACGCCGGAGCCGCCGCGCATCATATTGATGAGGCCACGAACAAGCACGACCGCAACGGCGACCATGACCAGAATGGCGAGAATGTTGAAGACGGTTGCCATTGTTTCGTTCCAGTTGTTTTGGCGTTCAGGCGCGTTTGGCCATCAGGCGGTAAAGCATCGATGCCGGCAGGATGCGTTTGAGCACCGCACCGATCCTGGCCGGCAATGTTACCACATAGTGCGGTCGCGGGCGCCGCGACAGAAGTGCATGGCGCAGCGCCGCATGAACGACTTCCGGCCCTGGCTTCAAGGCCGATTGGCTGCCGCCGGCCCGCAGCCGTTCGAGTTGCGCCGCATAGTCCACGCGGTGCACGGAATTTTCGTGGTCGATGTTGCTGAGAAACCAAATGAGGCCATTGCTGGCGATCTTCGACTTCACCGGCCCCGGCTCGATCAGCGAAACGTGGACGCCGCTGCCGGCCAGTTCCTGGCGCTGGCAGAGCATCAAGGCCTCCAGTGCATGCTTCGACGCGGAATAGGCGCCGCGAAAGCGCACCGGGACGAGGCCAAGGATCGACGAGCAATGGACGATGCGGCCCTGACCCTGGCGGCGCATCACTGGCACCAGCCGGCGGGTCAAATCATGCCAGCCGAAGAAATTCGCCTCGAACTGCTGCTTGAGCGCCGCGACGGGCAGATCCTCGACGGCGCCCGGCTGGGCATAGGCGCCGTTGTTGAAAAGGGCGTCGAGCCGGCCGCCGGTGCGGTCGAGCACCGCCGTCACCAGCGAGGCGATGGAGTCCGGCTCGCAATAATCGAGATAGAAGGCCTCGATGCCATCGGCTTCGAGCGCGGCGATGTCCTGCGGCCTGCGCGCCGTTGCGAACACCCGCCAGCCTTCCGCCTTCAACGCGCGGGCGCAGTACGCGCCTATTCCCGAAGACGCACCGGTGATGATAATCGAGCGCAACTTTCGCGCCGGACTGTTCGTGGTTTCGCCAAGGGTTGCCATTTGCCGCAATCCCTTCCCATATTCCCGGCGTGGAGACAATTGGAGGGCGCGGTTCTTGTTGCGGAAGATCGTAGCCCTCAAGCGGGTCCTCTACGACGCGCTCGGCCATTTCAACACCGATGACGGCTGGGCGATGGCCAGCCATCTGGCGATCACATCGCTGATGGCGCTGTTCCCGTTCCTGATCTTCGCGACGACGCTGGCGAGCTTCCTCGGCGCGCAGGCGTTCTCCGACACCGCCGTGCATCTGGTCTTCGACACCTGGCCCGAACAGATCGCCAAGCCGATCGCGCGCGAAGTGCTCAATGTGCTGACCGTCCGGCGCACCGACCTTTTGACCTATGGCGTGGTGCTTGCTGCCTATTTTGCGTCGAACGGCATCGAGGCGCTGCGCACGTCGCTCAACCGCGCCTATCGCGTTTCGGAAACGCGCGGCATCATCTACCGCCGGGTGCAGAGCATCATCTTCGTTCTCATCGCCACGGCCGGTTTCCTGGCGATCAGCGTGCTCCTGGTGTTCGCGCCGCTGCTGGCGCGGATCGCCGAAGCCCATATCGACTGGATCAAGCCCTATATGGGCACCATCACGCTGTGGCGTTACGTCATCGCTTCGGCGGTCATTGTCGGCGGATTGTTTGCCGTGCATTTCTGGCTGCCGGCGGGCAAGCGCCGCTTCGTCTCGCTGGTGCCGGGCATCGTCTTCACGCTGGCGGCATGGCTTATCGGTTCGACCATCTTCGCCACCTATCTCGACCACTTCTCGTCCTATGTGACGACCTATGCCGGCCTGGCCTCGATCATGATCGCCGTGGTCTTCCTCTACATGGTCTCGGCGATCTTTATCCTTGGCGGCGAGCTCAATGCCGCGATCAGCCGCTATCTGGAGGCACGTGCGCGGGTGGGATGACAGGTAGAATTGAGGAATTGAAGAACTGAAGAATTGGAGAAAAAGCGGGCCATATCCGGCGCTGTCTGTGCTTCTTCCTCAATTCCTCAATTCCTCAATTCCTCAATTCCACAGTTCTTCCCTTCGTCTGCCGCGCCGTTGCCAGGCCAACGCCGAATGTGGTGATCGCCATGCCCACGATCTGCAGGGCGTTGAGCTGCTCGTCGAACAGGGCCCATGCGATGACCGCCGTCACCGCCGGTACCAGGTAGAACAGCGAGGCCACTTTCGACATCTCGCCGTCGCGGATCATGACCATCAGCAGGAAGATGGCGCCGAGCGACAGCACCAGCACCAGCCAGGCCATGGCGAAGATCAGTTCGCCATTGATGATGACCGTGTGGGTTTCGAAGGCGAGCGAGGCGAGGAGCATCAGCGAACCACCGCCGACATATTGCCACATGGTCGCCGCGACGAGGTCGCCGCCGGAGGCGAAGCGCTTCTGCCAGATGGTGCCGGCGCTCATGCCGAGCACCGAGACCAGCGAGGCGGTCAATGTCGCTGCCGTCACGCCGCCGCCGAGCGCGCCGAGCTTCGGCCACAGCACGATGACGATGCCGATGAGGCCGATGCCGAGGCCAAGCCAGTGGCGCGGCAGGATCGCCTCGCCGAGAAACTTACCGGCAAGCACCGCTGTGATCAGTGGCTGCAGGCCGACGATCAGGGCCGAAAATCCGGCCGGCATGCCCCTGTGGATGGCCCAGAAGACGGCACCGAGATAGACGCCATGCATCAGGATGCCGGCGCCGGTGGCATGCAGCGCCTCCTGGCGGGTGGCTCTTTTCGAGCCAAGCACAAGCATCAGGACGGCCAGCAGGATGGC
>NZ_RZOL01000413.1:0-5333 GCF_004022985.1 Mesorhizobium sp. M7A.F.Ca.ET.027.02.1.1
GTCCGGCGGCGGCAGGCAACGCCTTTGTTTCGGTCAGGGGTAAAAGAACCGGCTGAAAACCTGCCTCCTCAAGCCGATGCGCCGTGCGCGAGGCACCCGGTTCCGGCCTGGTCACCAGGACGCGAAGCATTTCAGAGCCAGCCGTCGAAGAACTTTTCGCCGGCCTTGGCGCGCACACTCCGGGCCGCTTCACCGCCGATGCGGGCGGCGTCTTGCGCCGGCCCCTGCAGCTCGACCGTGTGCGACTGCGTGCCGTCGGGCGAGATGATCAGCCCGGCGAATGACAGTTTTCCGGCCTCGATCGCCGCATAGCCGGCGATCGGCGTGCGGCAGGAGCCATCCAGCGCCGCCAGGAAGGCGCGCTCGCAGGCCAGTGCCTGGCCGGTCGGCACATCATGGACGGCTGCCAGCATCTTTTCGACATCGCGGTCGCCGATACGGGTTTCGATGCCGATCGCACCTTGCCCCGGCGCCGGCGGGAAGACATCGAGCGGTATCAGATCGGTGACGACATGCTCGAGCCCAAGCCGCTTCAGCCCGGCATAGGCCAGGATCGTGCCCGCGGCGACGCCTTCTTCGAGCTTGCGCAGCCGCGTCTGCACATTGCCGCGGAACATCACCACGTCGAGATCCGGCCGCATCCGGCGGATCAGCGCTTGCCGCCGCAGCGACGACGACCCGACTTTCGCCCCGCGCGGCAGTTCGGCGATCGTCTTCGCCGCCTTGCCGACAAAGGCGTCGCGTGCATCCTCGCGCGGCAGGAAGGCCGAGAGTTCGAGACCGTCGGGCAGTTGCGTCGGCATGTCCTTCGACGAATGCACGGCGATGTCGATCCGGCCCGCCAGCAGCGCCTCCTCGATCTCCTTGGTGAACAGGCCCTTGCCGCCGGCTTCCGACAGCGGCCGGTCCTGGATGCGGTCGCCGCTGGTCGAGATGACGACCACCTCGAACGCCTCCGCCGGCATGCCATGCGCGGCCATCAGCCGCGCCTGCGCTTCATGCGCCTGTGCCAGCGCCAGCGGGCTGCCGCGTGTTCCGATTCTCAAGATTGTTTGCATGGCGCGCAGTCCGTGATAACCCCCCGGCAAGCGAGGCTTTTCCGGGGTTCTCCTAACGGGGAAAGCCCCATGATACAATCTTTAGGGACAGCGACGAATTGATCCGCGTGCTGGGCATAGAGACGAGTTGTGACGAGACCGCCGCCAGCGTGGTGGCCATCGACAGCGACGCCGCGCCAAAAATCCTGTCCAACATCGTGCTCAGCCAGATCGAGGAGCATGCCGCTTTCGGCGGCGTCGTGCCGGAAATCGCCGCGCGCGCCCATGTCGAGGCGCTGGACGGCATCATCGAAGCGGCGCTTGCCGATTCGGGCACGGCACTCGCCGATATCGACGCGATTGCCGCCACCGCCGGTCCCGGCCTGGTCGGCGGGCTGATCGTCGGGCTGATGACGGCCAAGGCGATTGCCGCTGCGGCGAACAAGCCGCTGATCGCCATCAACCACCTCGAAGGCCATGCCCTGACCGCAAGGCTGACCGACGGGCTCGACTTTCCCTATCTCTTGCTGCTGGTCTCCGGCGGCCATACGCAAATCGTCGCCGTGCGCGGCGTCGGCGATTACCAGCGCTGGGCAACGACCATCGACGACGCGCTCGGCGAAGCCTTCGACAAGACGGCCAAGATGCTTGGCCTGCCCTATCCCGGCGGGCCGAATGTCGAGAAAGCGGCACAGGCCGGCAGTGCCTCGCGCTTTGCCTTTCCGCGCCCGATGAAGGGCTCGGCGCAGCCCGACTTCTCCTTCTCCGGCCTCAAGACCGCCGTGCGCCAGGCGGCGAGCGCCATTGCGCCGCTGAGCGACCAGGACGTCGCCGACATCTGCGCTTCGTTCCAGGCAGCGGTGGCCGATGCGCTGGCCGACCGCGTCTCCCGCGCGCTGACGCGCTTTCGCGAGACATTTCCCGGCACGAAAAACCCGGCCCTCGTCGTTGCCGGTGGTGTCGCCGCCAACCGCACGATCAAGATCATGCTGGAGCGGCTCTGTGCCGAGACCGGCTTCACCTTCATTGCACCACCGCTGAAGCTCTGCACCGACAATGCGGCGATGATCGCCTGGGCCGGTGTCGAGCGGCTGCGCGCCGGCATGGAGCATGAGAACGGCTTCGATTTCGTGCCGCGCTCGCGCTGGCCGCTGGATAGCATCTCGGCGCCAATGGTCGGCTCCGGCCGGCGCGGAGCCAAGGCATGAACGAGCGGGCAATGAGCGGCAACGACACCGCGCCGACCGGCTGGCGCGTTGCCGTGCTCGGCGGCGGGGCCTGGGGCACTGCCTTGGCCTTGGCCATGCTGCGCGCCGGGCATTTCGTTCGCCTTTACGCGCGCGACCCGGAGACCGTCGCCGCGATCGACCGTGGCGAAAATCCACGCTACCTGCCGGGCATTACGCTCCAGCCCGGCATCGTGGCGACGAGCAACATTCAGGCCGCGCTCGACGGTGCCGACTGCGTGCTGGCGGTGACGCCGGCCCAGTCGCTGCGGACTACACTGGCGGCAGCGAAGGACCATATGCCGGCCGGTGTCCCGCTGGTTCTGTGTGCCAAGGGCATCGAAAGCGAGACCGGCGCCTTGCTGTCGGCGATCGTCGAAGAAATCCTGCCGCTAAATCCCGTTGCCGCTCTGTCGGGTCCGAGCTTCGCCACCGACGTCGCCCGCGGCCTGCCGACGGCCGTTGTGGTCGCTGCCCGCGACGAGGCATTGGCCGCCGATCTCGCCGCCCGCTTTTCCGCCGAAAACCTGCGCTGCTATTCGAACGACGACCTGATCGGCGTCGAGATCGGCGGCGCCTTGAAGAACGTCTTCGCCATTGCGGCGGGTGCCGTCACTGGCGCGGGTCTCGGTGCCAGCGCCCAGGCCGCCATGGTGACGCGCGGCTTTGTCGAGCTGCGCCGCATCGGCGCTGCCTTCGGCGCCAGGCCCGAAACGCTGATGGGGCTTTCCGGCCTTGGCGACCTGCTGCTGACCTGCTCGTCCACCCAGTCGCGCAATTTCGCCTATGGCCTGGCGCTCGGCCAAGGCAAGCCGCTTGCCGGATTGCCGCTGGCAGAAGGCGTGCCGACGGCGGCGATCGCTGCCCGCATCGCCACCGAGCGCAACATCGACGCGCCGATCATTGCCGCCGTCGCCGCCATACTGGAGGGTGCCATCACCGTCCGGCAGGCTGTGACGGCCTTGATGACCCGGCCGCTGAAGACCGAAACCAACGATTGATCCCCACGACTTTGAACGATCAGGAGAAAAAGATGCTGTTTGCTGTGATTTGCAAGGACAAGCCCGGAAGCCTGCAGGTGCGCCTCGACACGCGGCCCGAGCATATCGCCTTTCTCGAAGGGTTGAACGGCGACAAGAAGCTGGCCTTCGCCGGTCCGTTTCTTGACACCGAAGGCAAGCCCAATGGCAGCCTCGTGGTCGTCGAAGCGTCCGACCTGGCTGGCGCCCAGGCTCTTTCGGCGGCCGACCCCTACGCCAAGGCCGGGCTGTTCGAAAGCGTCGAAATCCGCCCGTGGAACTGGACGTTCAACAAGCCGGCGGCTAGTTAATCCCGGTCGCCCGCGCGACGCCTAGGAGGAGAAAGACATGAACTACTGGCTGTTCAAATCCGAGCCATTCAAGTTCTCCTTCGAGATGCTGAAGGCCAAGGGCAAGGCCGGCACGCAATGGGACGGCGTGCGCAACTACGCCGCGCGCAACAACATGAAGGCGATGCAGATCGGCGATCTCGGCTTCTTCTACCATTCCAACGAGGGGCTGAACGTCGTCGGTATCGCTGAAGTCTGCGCGCTTGCCCATCCCGACACCACGTCGGACGATCCGCGCTGGGAATGCGTCGACATCCGCGCCGTAAGGGATGTGCCGAACCCGCCGACGCTGGAACAGGTCAAGGCCAATCCGAAGCTTGCCGACATGGCGCTGGTGCGGCTCGGCCGGCTTTCCGTGCAGCCGGTGACGCCGGCCGAATGGAAGGAAGTCTGCCGCATGGGCGGCTTGACGCCGGCTCCGTGACGGCGCTGACGCCCAACAGCGCGAGGCAATTCATTCTCGACAACACGGCGCTGATGGCGCCGCCGCACGTCCCGGAGATCCTGCTTCATCTTGCCGACGAAGCGCATGATTTGTGGCAGCGGACCGAGGATGAGCTGGTCGAGATCGGCCTGCCGCCGCCTTTCTGGGCCTTTGCCTGGGCCGGCGGCCAGGGCCTTGCCCGCTATATCCTGGACAATCCCGGCACGGTGCGGGGCAAGCGCGTGCTCGACTTCGCTTCCGGCTCCGGTCTTGTCGCCATCGCCGCCGCCAAGGCAGGTGCCGCCAAGGTGACCGCAGCCGACATCGATCCGTTCTGTGCCACCGCGATCCGGCTCAACAGCGAGATCAACGGTGTCGGGACCGAATTCCTCGGCACGGATTGCATCAGCACCGATGCAGGTTGGGACGTGGTCCTGGCCGGTGATGTTTTCTACGACAAATCTTTCGCGGACCGGCTGATGCCATGGTTCGCAACGCTGAAGGCGCGCGGCGCCGAAATCCTCGTCGGCGATCCCGGACGGTCGTATCTGCCGAAGGCAGGGCTGGAGCCGCTTTCTGTGTATGAAGTGGCCGTCACGCGGGCGCTGGAGGATGCGCTGGTCAAGCGCACGACGGTCTGGCGGTTCGCTTGACGCGATCGCCGAACAGGCGTTCCATCACATACAGATCAGAGGGGGAGCTCATGGATTTTTCAGCAGTGAACTGGCTGGCGGTGGTCGCCGCCGCGATCGTCGCATGGCTGTTCGGCGCCGCTTGGTACATGGGCCTGAGCAAGGCGTGGCTGAAGGCCGCCAAGCTCGATCCGGCGACGATGAAGAAATCGCCGCTGCCCTTCGTCATCAGCTTCATCGCCGAACTGGTCATGGCCACCATATTGGCCCTGGTCGTCGGCGCGATGACCGGCGGCGAGCCGACATGGATCGCCGGACTAGTCTTCGGCTCCGTGCTCTGGCTGGGTTTCGTCGCCACGACGCTCTCGGTCAACCATCGCTACGAGAATTTCGGCTGGGACCTGACCCTCATCGACGGCGGCCACTGGCTCGGCGTGCTGCTGATCATCGGCGCCGTGATCGGCTGGTTCGGCGCGGCGGCAAGCTGAATCAAAGGCAGTAGGGCAGTAAGGCAGTAGGGGAATAGGGGGCAGACGGCACCGACGCCTATCCCTACTGCCCTACTGCCCTACTGCCCTACTGCCCTACTGCCCTACTGCCCTACTGCCCTACTGCCCTACTGCCTACTGCCCTACTGCCCTACTG
>NZ_RZOL01000414.1:0-5300 GCF_004022985.1 Mesorhizobium sp. M7A.F.Ca.ET.027.02.1.1
ATATTGTCTACAACGTCGCCGGCCCGACGGGTGAAGGCGTGATGCAGGCAAGTGCCGCGGTCGACAAATATTCGATCGGCGTCGACATCGACATGTGCGGCTCGGCTCCCGGAAATGTGCTCGCCAGCATGCTGAAGCGCGGCGACATCGCCGTCTACACGCTGATCAAGGATGAGGTCGAGGGCCGCAAGATCACCGCCGGCACCCGCACTTTCGACCTCGCCTCGGGCGGTGTCGAGGTCAAGGTCTGCGATGATATTGCCCCAAAGATCCCCGCTGACGTGACCGCCAAGCTGGACGAGATCAAAAAGGGCATCGTCGACGGCAAGATCGTGATCGCCAAGGCAAAGTAAGCCAACAACAGCGCCTCCCTCCCAAGAAAGCGCTACACTGATCCGCCGCGGCTTGCCGCGGCGGATCAGTGTCCAATCTGCGAGAGCCACGTTGTCGAACACGCCGGGGTCGCCGACCCTCCACAGCAATGCCGCGATGGCCGTCGAGTTGACTGGCATCACCAAGCGTTTTGGCGCATTCGTCGCCAATGACGGCATCGACCTTGCGGTCTGCCGCGGCGAGATCCACGCCATCATCGGCGAGAACGGTGCCGGCAAGACGACGCTGATGAACATCCTGTTCGGCCTCTTGCAGCCGGACGAAGGCTCGATCCGGCTGAACGGTGAAGAGATCGTGATCGCCGATCCGTCCGTGGCGATAAAGGCCGGCCTCGGCATGGTTCACCAGCATTTCAAGCTGGTTCCCTCGCTCTCGGTTGCCGACAACGTCTTTCTCGGTATGGAAATCCGTCGCCATGGCCTGATCGACCACGCCGCACAAATTGCGCGCACGCGCGACCTGTCGAAGCGCTTCGGCCTGCAGGTCGATCCGACCGAGCGCGTCGGGCTGCTCTCGGTCGGCATAGAGCAACGCATCGAAATCCTTAAGGTCCTGGTGCGCGGCGCGCGCACCATCATCCTCGATGAACCGACCGCCGTGCTGACGCCGCAGGAAAGCCGTGAACTGTTCCAGACACTGCGCAGCTTCGTGGCCGAAGGCATGACGGTGATCTTCATTTCGCATCACCTGGAAGAGGTGATGGAAGTGTCCGACACGGTGACGGTGCTGCGCAACGGCAGGAAGGTGGCGACCCGGCCGACGGCCGAGCTCAGCAAGGACGAGTTGGTGCACATGATGGTCGGCCGCGAGGTGAGCTTTGACCGCCGGCCGCGCGCTTCGCTGCACGGCGACGTGGTGCTCGAAGTCAAGGATCTGTGGGCGCGCGACGACCGCCTGCTGCCGGCTCTTCGCGATGCCAGTTTCACCGTCGGCTCCGGCGAGGTGGTGGGGATCGCGGGTGTGGCCGGCAATGGACAGACGGAGCTGGCGGAAGTGCTTTCGGGCTTGCGACCGGCAAGCCATGGCGGGGCGTGGCTGAAGGGCCGGAATCTCACCGCGCTCTCCCCCGCCGCGATCCGCCAGGCAGGCCTCGCCCATGTTCCAGGCGACCGCATGGTGCGCGGGGTCGATCGCAACGCTTCGATAGCAGCCAACACCCTGATGGGCCGCCAGCACCGCGCCCCATGGAGCCGCGCCGGCATGCTCAACTGGAATGCCATAAATCAAAACGCCGAAACGCTGATCAAGAGCTTCGACATTCGCACGCGCGGACCGGGCGATGCGGTCAAGCGGCTTTCGGGCGGAAACATCCAGAAGGTCGTTCTGGCGCGCGAATTCACCAATGGCGCCGATTTCCTGCTGATCGACCAGCCGACGCGCGGCGTCGACATCGGCGCCCAGGAGGCCATTCATGACGAGATCATGCGCCAGCGCGCCGCCGGCCGCGCAATCCTGCTGATTTCCGTGCAGCTCGACGAACTGGCCGCCCTTGCCGACCGCATCCTGGTGATGTTCAACGGGCGGATCATGGGCGAGGTCGCCGGCGACGAGGCCGACGAGGAGCGCATCGGCATGATGATGGCAGGCGTGGCCGCGCCGGAATTCGCCGCGGAGACCGCATCATGACAGACCATTTGCGTGCCGTTTCCGGCCAGGTCATCGCCGTCGGCGTGGCGCTGCTGATGGGCGCGATCATCATCCTCATGGTCGGCGAAAGCCCGGTGCGTGTGTTCATGACGCTGTTGCGCGGCGCCTTCGGCGATCAGGAGAAGATCGCCGGGACCTTGCTGCAGACGACGCCGATCCTGATCTGCGGTGTCGCCGCCTGCATCGGCCTGCGCGGCGGCATGTTCAACGTCGGCATCGAGGGCCAGCTGTTCCTCGGCGGCTTCGCCGCCGCGTGGGTCGGCTTTGCCATGCCCCTGCCCGCGGGCATTCACACGCTGGCCGCGCTGGCGCTCGCGGTCGTGGCAGGCGCGGCCTGGGTCGCCATCCCCGCCTACTTCCGCGCCCGCTACAACACCAACGAAGTCGTCTCGACGATCCTGTCGAACTACGTGGCGGTGCTGCTCACGTCCTATTTCACCATCTTCCTGTTCAAGCGGCCGGGTGGCTGGTCGGAGACACCGCCGATCCTGGCGACATCCTACCTGCCGGAGATCTTCACCTTTTCGCGGTTGAACTGGGGTCTGGTCATTGGCCTGGTGCTGGCGGTCGGCGCAGCCCTTGTCTTCCGCTACACCAAATGGGGTTACGGCGTCACGATGGTCGGTTCGGCGCCGAAATTCGCCGAATATGGCGGCGTCAGCGTGAAACGGCAGGGTTTCCTGGTCCTGCTGCTTTCGGGGGCCGTCGGCGGGCTGGCCGGCGGCGTCGAGACGCTCGGCGTCCATCACCGCTTCATGGAAGGATTTGCCCCCGGTTTCGGCTTCGACGGGTTGATCGCCGCCCTGCTTGCCAATGGCTCGCCTGTCGCCACCATCTTCACCGCACTGTTCTTCGGCGCCCTGCGCAACGGATCGCTGCTGCTCGAGGTCGACACCAGCGCGTCGCGCGAAATCATCACCGTGATCCAGGCGCTGATCATCCTCAGCGTGTCGGCCCAGGTGCTGGTGAGAAAGCGTGGCGACAGCCAGGCAGGGGAGCGGCGATGGAAATTCTAGACAAGCTCATCAACGTCGCGCTGATCGCGGCGACGCTTCGCACCACCGCGCCCATCCTTCTGGTCGCGCTTGGCGGCTCGTTCACCACCAAGGCCGGCATCTTCAACATCGGCCTCGAAGGGCAGATGCTGGTCGGCGCCTTCTTCGCCGTCCTCGGGTCGATCTGGACCGGTTCCGCGCTGGCGGGGGTCGCCTGCGGCGTCGCGGCGGCGCTCGTCTTCGCCCTGGTCTTTGCTGTCCTGGTGGTGAGCTTCAAGGCCAATGAAGTGGTCGTCGGGCTGGCGCTCAACATCCTGGCCGGCGGCATGACAATCTCGCTGATGAAAGCGATCTTCGGCACGCGCGGCTCGATCGTCGGTCACGGCATCGTCGGCCTGCCGAAAGTCCAGCTGCCCGGTGCCCGCGACCTTCTCGGCTCATGGGCGCCGCTGATCTCCGGCTTCACGCCGCTCGTCTATGTCGCCTTCATCGCGGTGCCGCTGCTGGTCGTCTGCTATACCAGGACGCGGCTCGGCCTCTATATCCGCGTCGTCGGCGAAAAGCCGGAAGCCGCCGAGGCGCTTGGCATATCGATCACCCGCGTCCGCTACATCGCATCCCTGCTGTGCGGATTGCTGGCGGGCCTCGCCGGCGCTCACCTGTCACTCGGCTACATCACCATGTTCACGGAAAACATGTCGTCGGGCCGTGGTTTCATGGCGGTGGCAATCCTGATCTTCTCCAACGGCGATCCGCTGAAGGTGCTGGCCGGCTGCCTGCTGTTCGGCTTCGCCGATGCTTTTTCGCTGCGCCTGCAGACGTTCGGCTATCCGTCCTACCTGGTTCTCACGGTTCCTTATGTCGTCGCGCTGATCGCATTGTTCGCGCTGTCCTACCGGGCGCGTCCGAGGATCATCGCGGAGACGCTGGAATCGATGCGCAAGCTGCTGTCGGTGGACAAGAACGCCGAACCCGGCGGCAAAAATCCCCAGTGAAGGAAGCCTTTATGGAACGCATAATCCTCGACGTGGATTCGGCCGGCGACGATATTCTCGCCGTGCTGTTTGCGGCGGTCAATCCGAAGCTGCGGCTCGAGGGCGTGACCACCGTGACCGGTGCCGCCGGCCCGATCGAGCAGGTCACCAACGTCGTCCTCAACACGCTGACGCTCGCCGGGCGTGACGATATCCCGGTTCATGCCGGCGCGTGGCGGCCGATCGTAGGCAACGCCAAGGCCGATATGGAGGCGCCGGTGCATTTCGAAAAACGGCTCGTTGCCCGTTTCGGCGATCGCCTGAAGAAGTTCAACCCGCCGGCGCCGACGCCGGTGCGGCAGGCCACGTCGGGACATGCGGTCGATTTCATCATCGGCACGGTCATGGCCAATCCGGGCGAGATCACGCTGGTGACGACCGGCCCGCTGACCAACGCGGCGATGGCGCTGTTGCAGGAGCCGCGATTGACCGGCGCACTCAAGCGGCTGATCGTGCTCGGCGGCAATTTCCAGACGCCGGGCAACATCACACCCCTGTCGGAATACAACATCTGGGCCGATCCGGAGGCTTCGCGCATCGTGCTCAACGCCGACGTCGAGAAGATCCTCGTGCCGCTCGACATCTGCGAGGACAACCGCGTCGCCGACTCGATGCTGACGCGCGACGACATCGCCGACATGCAGGCCGTCGCCAGGGACAATCCCGTCCTTGAGATGATCGCCGACAGCTTCCCGATCTACATCGACATCTGGCGCGAGTTCTTCGACCTCGTCGGGTTCCCGATGGACGACGTGATCACCGTGGCGCTGGCTTTCGATCCCGGCCTGGCGACGATGACCGAGCCGCTGTTCGCCGACGTCGTGCTCGACGGCAGGCTGGCGCGCGGCCAGACCGTCGCTTATCGCGGCCGGCAATTGCTGCCCGGCGGCGGGCCCAAGACCACCCGCATCTGCACCGGCCTGGACGGCCGGCGTTTCCTCGACGGCTTCAAGAAAACCATAGCGCGCTACGAGCGGGCGGCGTGAAAGACGACATGATGACCAAGCCAACTCCTATCCTGTTCGACTGCGACCCCGGCCACGACGACGCCATCGCGCTGGTCATGGCGCATCGCTCGCCGGCCATCGAACTCCTCGGCGTCACCACGACCTGCGGCAATGCGGAAGTCGAGAAGACGACGGCCAATGCCTTGCGCATCCTGGAATATATCGGCGCCGGCGACGTGCCTGTCGCGCAGGGCTGCCACCGCCCGCTGGCGCGCCCGCTGCAG
>NZ_RZOL01000415.1:0-5278 GCF_004022985.1 Mesorhizobium sp. M7A.F.Ca.ET.027.02.1.1
TCAGCCAGCTCGAAAGCCGGGTGCTGCAATCGACGCTCGAACGCACCACCATCTCGCGCGACACCAACAAGGCCGTCGCCTTCCACCAGACCTTCGGCGACCGGCTCGCCGACACGATCGCCCGCATCGGTGGGTCATGGTCCTTCATCCTGACCTTCATCGCCTTTCTGATCCTGTGGACATCAGCCAATGTCTGGCTGCTGTCGCGTGACGCCTTCGATCCCTACCCGTTCATCTTCCTCAATCTCGTTCTGTCGATGGTCGCCGCCTTGCAGGCGCCGGTGATCATGATGGCGCAGAACCGCCAGACCGAACGCGACCGCATCGACGCCGCCCACGATTACGAGGTCAACCTGAAAGCCGAGATCGAGATCATGGCGCTGCATGAAAAGCTGGATGAACTGCGCCACGGCCAGATTCTCGGTATGCGCGACGAGATCGTGCAACTGACCGAAATGATCAAGCGGATCGACGAAAGGCTGTCTTCGCAGCAGTCGGCTTCATGACCGACGCGATCCATCATTTCATCGAACAATACGGGCTGCTCGCGGTCTTTATCGGCTGTGTCGCGGAGGGCGAAAGTGCCGCCATTCTTGGCGGTTTCTTCGCCCACCAGCAGGTCTTCGTCCTGTGGCACGCGGTTCTTGCGGCGGCGCTCGGCGCCTTCGTCGGCGATACTTTCTTCTTCATCCTCGGACGAAGCTTCGCCGACCATCCCTATGTCGTCAGATTGCGCAAACGGCCCGGCTTCCGCCGCGCCTTTCGGCTGCTCAACACCCATCCCGACATTTTCGTGCTGTCCAACCGCTATATCTACGGCATGCGCCTGGTCGGCGGCATTGCAGCCGGGCTTTCCAACATCGCCGCGCCGCGCTTCGTCATCCTCAACGCGCTTTCATCGGCGGTCTGGGCGGTGCTGTTCGGTACGATCGGTTATGTCTTTGGACTTGGCGCCGAGCACGTCATCGGCCAGGCGTTGATGCATCACGAACGGTTGCTGATCGGGCTTGGCATCGGCTTGACCGTGGCCGTTCTGGCATGGCTCGTCGCCCGTCACATCGCCAGCAAGGAACGCGCCAGGGAGGGCTGATCGTCAATCCACGCCGAGCGCCCGGTCCCCCCGATCGAGGATAAGCGGGATGATCAGGTCTTCCTCGTCGGCAAGATGCCTTGTCAGTATGGCGATCAGCCGGCTGTTTTCGTCGGCATAGGCGTCGGCGGCAAAGCGCTGTCTGTCTTCGCTCTCCTGAAGCGTCTTGATGAACGCATTGGCGGCTTCGGCATTACGCTCCAGCCCTTCATGGATGGTGTGATGGTCGGCATCGAGAATCTCGAAGCCGTGCTTCAAACGGGGCTCGGCCTTGGCGAAGACCGGAAAATATTGATAATCCTCGACGTTGTGGTGACCGTCGAGGTTGCCTAGAAAATGATTGAGGCGGGGCGCGAACCAGCGCGCGAAATCAGGCGCCGTCAGCCGTCCCTCACGGTAGTCGACGATGCCGTTGGCCAGCATGCCGCCAAGTTCGCGGAACATGTCGTGCCGCTGCAGCCACATATTGGCGATGCCGTGGATATTGGCATGATCCTGCCAGTTTTCACGCGGATATTTCTCGGCCAGCCAGCGCAGATCATCCGGCAGGCCCACGCGTTCGAGAAGCAGAAAATTGGCGGCCCTGGCCATGACAGTCTCCTTTGGTGACTGGCATATAGGCATCGAAAGGCTAGATCGGTACCCCGGTGATCCGCTCGATGATGGCGATGCCCCAGACGCCGGCGACGATGAGCACCGAAATCAGCACCGCCAGCGAACCGCAATCCTTGGCCAACTGGATGTCGACATTGAACTCGCGGCTGAAAGCGTCGCATGCCGCCTCGATGCCGGTGTTCAGCACTTCGACCATGATCAGGAGCAGCACGGCGCCGATCAGCAAGGCATAGCCGCGCCACGAGATCGAAACGAACCAGCCGAGCGGCAAGGCAAGCGCCAGCAGCATCAGCTCCTGCTGGAAAGCCTTCTCGCTGGTGGCCAGCTTGCGAAACGCCCGCACCGAATTGAAATAAGCATCGATCAGCCGCTGCATGCCAAACCCCTTTGCGAATCACCGGCACGGGATAATGCAATGGCTGGCCAGATCAATGGAATAAGGTGACTTGTCCAAGATTCATTCAGCAACCGGTATGGACGGTGTCGACTTTTCAAACTGTGGCAGCCCGTCGTCGATCGAATAATAGTCGCCCTTGTCACCGACGAAGATATGGCATTCGCCCTCAAGACCTGTCGGCTTGTCGAACGATCCCGCCATGACCGAAACGTAGTCCTGGTCTCGCGGCTTCCAGAACAGCACCGATCCGCATGCCTTGCAGAACCCACGCCTGGCGAAGGTAGAGGCTTCGTACCAGGTGATACTTTCCGTGCCTTCGATCACGATGTCGGCGTTGGCAACATTGGTCGCGGCATAGAAATGTCCGCTCTGCTTGCGGCATTGCGAGCAATGGCAATAGACGACGCCACGCAGCGCTCCGTTCGTTCTGAAGCGGACGGCTCCGCACAGACACGATCCCTGGTGACCATCACTCACGTCGATCCTCCTTGAAGAAAAGTGCCTGGCATCGCCTTCAGGATTCCAGCTTTGCGGCGCACGCACGCAAGCAAATGCGACATGTGCTGGCGTGGAGAATCCGAAATTCGGTTTCATTTTCAAGAGTGCGATGCGCGAATCGCGAATTCAAGCCGCCGCACCGGCGTTGTTTCCAACTGTTGGACGCACGGACTAAGGCTTTTACAGCCCGCAGACAGAGAAAACCCGCTGACCCTCTGCCAGTTAAGGAAACTTTAGCGACGGCGCATTTATGGTCACCTGCAAGCGAAGGCCGTGGGTGGGGACGCATCCCTTCGCAAGTTGTTCGAAGCGTCGGTCGCATTCCCCAGGGCTCGGCGACAAAGGAAACCGCGAATTCCGCGGAGGATCCGAGGGGAAGAACCAAGATGCAGCCGGCAGCTGTCCCGACCGAACGAAGCACCGACATCGCAGCCACTGTTGTCGCGACAATGCGCCAATTGGGCGTGCTCGGCCTGCCGCGCAATTACGAGATCTTCTATGAGGCCCTGAGCGGCACCAATCGTGAACTCAGCCTGGCCGTCGTCTCGCTGACCAGCCGGCCGACACAGGATGAACTTGATCAGATCGGGCGCACTTTCTTTGCCCACAACCATGGCCCTGGCATCGTCGAGCATGCCAGAGACGTCATTGCCAGGGAGCTCGAGGAGGTTGCTTCGCTGCTGCGGAGCGAGCGCAGCCACATCGAGAAATACGGCAGGATCCTCGATGAGACATCGAGCGGTCTCAGCGGCCGCAGCCTTCTCTCTCAGGATCTCCTGCAGAAGATCGCCAACGCCATGGCCGTTGCCACCAATTCGACGATCGATCACGGCCGGCAGGTGGCCTCGACGCTCAGCGACAAGACGGCCGAACTCGAAAGCGTCAAGTCGAAGCTTGAGGAGTACAAGCGCCTGGCTGACACCGATCCCTTGACGCATATCTGGAATCGGCGCGCCTTCGACAAGGAGATCACCAGGATCTACAACAGCAACAGGGGTATCCTGTTCAACGCCCTGGTTCTTGTCGACATCGACCGCTTCAAGGACATCAACGACCGCTATGGCCACCCGGTCGGCGACAAGATCATCCAGAGCATCGCCGATATTTTCCAGACCAGCATTCGCGGCGACATGTTTGTCGCCCGCACCGGCGGCGAGGAGTTCGCGCTGATCATCGAGGGCGCCAGCGAGGACGCCACCTATGACGTCGCAGAGCGTATTCGTGCCCTGATCGAGCAGACGCCGTTCACCAGCAGCCAGACCGGTACGAATTACGGCACCGTCACCGTCTCGATGGGTATCTGCATGGCGTCCGAAGCCGAAGGACCCGAAGATCTCTACACCAAGGCCGACCGGGCGCTCTATCGCTCCAAGGTCAGCGGCCGCAACCGGGTCACCAAGCACTCGACGATGGCAGGCCGGGCCGGCAAGAGCTGGCTGCTCTACAAGAAGGACTGACAGTCCCTGCCCGCTGGTGCCGGGAACACTGGACTAGCGCAGACATAAAAGGCGCCCGATTTCTCGGACGCCCTTTCATGGATCTTATTCGGACTGGCGCGAAAATCAGCCGTTGACCGCCTGCTTGTGCTGCACCGGGTGGCTCTTCTTCAACAGATCCGAGACCAGGAAGGCCAGTTCGATCGCCTGGTCGGCGTTAAGGCGCGGATCGCAATGGGTGTGGTAGCGGTCCTGCAATTCCTCGGCGGTGATGGCGCGCGCGCCACCGGTGCATTCGGTGACGTTCTTGCCGGTCATTTCGACATGGATGCCGCCCGGATGCGTGCCTTCGGCGCGGTGCACCTCGAAGAAGGTCTGCACCTCCTTGAGAATGCGGTCGAACGGCCGCGTCTTGTAGCCGGCGGCCTCGATCGTGTTGCCGTGCATCGGGTCCGACGACCACACCACGGAGCGGCCTTCCTTCTGCACCGCGCGCACCAGCTTCGGTAGATGATCGGCGACCTTGTCGGAACCGAAGCGGGCGATCAGCGTCAGCCGGCCGGGCTCGTTCTCGGGATTGAG
Source organism: Mesorhizobium sp. M7A.F.Ca.ET.027.02.1.1 (assembly GCF_004022985.1). NCBI lineage: Bacteria > Pseudomonadati > Pseudomonadota > Alphaproteobacteria > Hyphomicrobiales > Phyllobacteriaceae > Mesorhizobium > Mesorhizobium sp. M7A.F.Ca.ET.027.02.1.1. Next base: position 4,619 of record NZ_RZOL01000415.1, read on the forward strand.
CAGGTCGATCAGCTCCAGCAAGCCGTCCGGCGTCAGCGAAGGACCGCATTTCAGCCCGAGCGGGTTCTTGATCCCACGGCAATACTCGACATGCGCATGATCGGGCTGGCGGGTGCGGTCGCCGATCCAGATCATGTGGCCCGAGGTGGCATACCAGTCGCCAGAGGGCGAATCGACACGCGTCAGTGCCTCCTCGTAGCCGAGCCGCAGCGCCTCATGGCTGGTGTAGAAATCCGTCTCGCGCAGCGCGTAGTTGGTTTCCGAAGTGATGCCGACGGCCTTCATGAAGTCCATCGTCTCGGTGATGCGGTTGGCGAGAGACTCGTATTTTTCGCCCTGCGGGCTGTCGGACACGAAGCCGAGCATCCAGCGGTGCACGTTCTCCAGGCTGGCATAGCCGCCTTGCGCGAAGGCGCGCAGAAGGTTGAGCGTCGCCGCCGACTGGCGGTACGCCATCTCCTGGCGGGCGGGATCCGGAATGCGCGACTTCGGGTCGAATTCGATGCCGTTGATGATGTCGCCGCGATAGCTGGGCAGCGTCACCTCGCCCTTGGTCTCGTTGTCGGACGAACGCGGCTTGGCGAACTGGCCGGCAACGCGCCCAACCTTCACCACCGGCTGCGCGCCGGCGAAGGTGAGCACCACGGACATCTGCAGGAA
>NZ_RZOL01000416.1:0-5260 GCF_004022985.1 Mesorhizobium sp. M7A.F.Ca.ET.027.02.1.1
CCCAAGGAAGAGGTCAAGCCCGAGCCGGTCAAGCAGGCCGACCCCAAGCCGACACCGGCCAAGCCGGCGCCAACCCCGCCACCGCAGGACAAGACCGCTGCCATCGATCCGACGCCCGAGGTCAAGCCTGACGCCGTCGCTGAAGCCATAGCGCAGGAGCCGTCCGCCGAGGCGACGCAGCTGCCGGATTCCGCTCCCGCGCCGGAAGCGCGGCCGAAGCCGCAGCCGGCGCAGGCCGAAAGCGCCAAGGCGCCGGAACGCAAGAACGCCGACAAGCCGGTCAAGGAAGCGTCGTCGAAGCCGAAGTCCGACGACAAGCAATTCAACGCCGACGAGATCTCCGCGCTCCTCGACAAGCAGAAACCATCCGGCGGTGGCGCCAAGCGCTCGACCCAGCAGGCGTCGCTCGGCGGCGGCAAGGATCAGGGCCAGAAGCTTTCCAGGTCCGAAATGGGTGCTCTGGAAAGCCAGCTTGGCGGCTGCTGGACCCTTCCCGCGGGCCTTGAAGGTTCCGAGAACTTCGTCGTCGTGGTGCGGTTCAACCTGGATGGCTCCGGCAAGCTGGATGGACGCCCGGCGGTCGAAACGTCGAGCGGAAACCGCCAGTTCGACGAAAGTGCCGTTCGTGCGGTGCAAAAATGCGATGTCACCGGCCTGCAAGTTCCCGCCGGCAAGCAGGACATCTGGGCCGACGTTCGCGTCACCTTCGATCCAAGGGAGATGCTGGGCCTTTAAGGCCCGGGTATCCGGAAATTCAGTACGAGAAGCGAGAAGACATGAAATCAATCCTCAAGCCGCTCCTGATGGTCGCAGCAATGGCGATGGGCATGACCGCGGCAGGCACGTTGCCGGCGCTGGCGCTGGTCGAGCTCAACGTCAACAAGGGCAACGTCGAGCCGCTGCCGATCGCCATCACGGATTTCCAGGGCGGCGACGCGCTTGGGGCGCAGATTTCGCAGATCGTCACCGCCGATTTGAAGCGTTCGGGTCTGTTCGCGCCGATCGACAAGAGCGCCTTTATCGAGAAGATCACCAACCCCGATGCAGCACCGCGCTTCGACGACTGGAAGGTGATCAACGCGCAGGCGCTGGTCACCGGCAGCGTCAGCAAGGAAGCCGACGGCCGCATCCGCGCCCAATACCGGTTGTGGGACACTTTTGCTGGCCAGCAGATGGCCGGCGAGCAGTTCTTCGCCAACGACGCCAATCAGCGGCGTGTCGCCCACATCATCGCCGACGCCATCTATGAGCGGCTGACCGGCGAAAAAGGCTATTTCGACACCCGCGTCGTCTTCATCGACGAATCCGGCGCCAAGAATGCGCGCAAGAAGCGCCTCGCGATCATGGACCAGGACGGCGCCAATGTGCGCTATCTCTCGGACGGCAGGTCGATCGTGCTGACGCCGCGTTTCTCGCCGAACCGGCAGGAAATCACCTACATGTCCTATGAAAGCGGCCAGCCGCGGGTCTACCTGCTGCAGATCGAAACGGGGCAGCGCGAACTGGTCGGTAATTTCCCCGGCATGACCTTTGCGCCGCGCTTTTCGCCCGACGGCCAGAAGGTGATCATGAGCCTGCTGCGCGACGACGGCAATTCCAACATCTTCGCCATGGACCTGCGCAGCCGCTCGACGACGAGGCTGACCAACTCGACCGCCATCGACACCTCGCCGTCTTATTCGCCCGACGGCAGCAAGGTGGTGTTCACCTCCGACCGGGGCGGCCGTGCGCAGATCTACTCGATGGGCGCCGACGGTTCGGGCCAGACCCGCATCTCCTTCGGCGACGGCGTCTATTCGACGCCGGTCTGGTCGCCGCGCGGCGACCTGATTGCCTTCACCAAGCAGACCGGCGGCGAATTCCAGATCGGCGTCATGAAGACCGACGGCTCGGGCGAGCGCATCCTGTCCTCCGGCTTCCAGCAGGAGGGGCCGACCTGGGCGCCGAATGGCCGCGTGCTGATGTTCTTCCGCGATTCCGCCGGCGGGCCCAAACTGGTTTCGGTCGATCTGACCGGACGCAACGAGCAATCGATCCCGACGGTGAACTTCGCTTCGGACCCGGCCTGGTCGCCGCTGCTTGAATAGAGGAATTGAGGAACTGGGGAATTGAAGAACTGAAGAATGGAGAAGGCGGGCGGCTACATTAATCGCGCGAAGGATCTAGAGGTATATAAGCGCGCTTATGTGGTTTCTCTTGACGTCCATAAAGCTACGCTCGCTTTCCCCAAAATGGAGCAATACGCGCTGGCTGATTAGTTGCGTCGCTCCAGCAAAGGAATCTGCGCCAATTTGGCTGAGGGATTTGCCAAGCAGACTCACTCCAAACCCGAATTCGCGCGGTTCATTTCGATGGCAATGGGGTCATGCAGCGAGGTGGAGACGTGGATTTCCTATGCGTTCGACCTTGGATACACCAGCCAGGCACAACACGACGATTGGCTGCGATCCTATGCCCATATCTACGGCATGCTGATCAATCCGAGAGAAAAGCTGAAGTGAATTCTCTCTTCAGTTCCTCAATTCCCCAACTCTTCAATTCCTCATTTCCATCTCTTTGTCGCGTTTTGGCCGTATTTACGCCTAGGGTCCGCGTGAAATGTGGCTTCAGGCAACGGGCTGCGGACGGGCAGCTTAAAGCAAAATTAACCGTGTTTCTTGAATGCCGGTTAACCCAAACGTGGTTACTGGGTGATCAACGAAATCACTCAAAATAGATCACTCGAAATACGAAGGAGAGGCGGCATGGGCCGTATTGCAGCACTTACCAGAAACCCGGTCATGATCGCGCTGGTGGCGATGCTCGCCATCGCAGGTTGCGCCTCGAAGAAGACGCCGAACAACGCGGCCGATCTTGGCCTTAACGGCGCCGGCGCCGCAACACCCGGATCGGCGCAGGACTTCACCGTCAACATTGGCGACCGCATCTTCTTCGATACGGACTCGACCTCGATCCGTGCCGACGCGCAGACGACGCTCTCGCGCCAGGCGCAGTGGCTGAACCAGTACAAGCAGTATGCCATCGTCGTCGAAGGCCATGCCGACGAACGCGGAACGCGCGAATACAATTTGGCGCTCGGCGCCCGCCGCGCCGCCGCCACCCGCGACTTCCTCGTTGCCAAGGGCGTTTCGGCCAGCCGTCTCAAGACCATTTCCTACGGCAAGGAACGTCCGGTCGCGGTGTGCGACGACATCTCCTGCTGGTCGCAGAACCGCCGCGCGGTCACCACGCTTAGCGGCGCTGGCTCCTGAAGCATCACGCAGCCGACCGGCGCGTCAAAGAACACGCGGCCGTCTAGCGTTAAAAATGCAACATACCTGTGCGAAAGGCGGCCTTGGGGCCGCCTTTTTCATATCCGGACGATGCTCGAAACAAAATTTGGCCGAAGTCTCGGCTCCTGCTATGAGCCGAGGGCGCTTGGCTGGTCCCATTCTGGTTGGAAGGCGCGAACAAGCTAACGAAATCACTGCGAGAGGCACATGCATTTGAGATCGGTTCTGAGCGGCACGCTTGCGCTGCTGCTCCTATCAGGCGTCACCGCCCTGGCCAGCGGCACCGGGGCGAGCGGCACGGGGCAATCAACCGACAGCGGCTTTACCTTCCATCTTCCCAGTATCGAATTGCCCAGCCTTTTCGGTCAAAAGAAGAAACCGGACCAGGTTCAGCTGGTGCAATCCGATCCTGCCGCTGTCACCAGCCTGGAAGAGCAGCTGCGGCAGATGAACGGCAAGATCGAGGAACTCAATTTCCAGGTCCTGCAGATGCAGGAGCAGATCCGCAAGCAGCAGGAAGACAATGAATTCCGCTTCCAGCAGCTGGAAGGCGGCGGCACGCAAGGCGGGCAGCCGCCGGCGCAGAAGAAATCGGACGCCACCACCGGCACCGACAACGATGTGGCGGCGGCCCCGGCAATACGGGCGCCGGCCGATGCCGGCGCCGCGCCCGCCAACGATCAATCGGCAGGCGGCAAGACGGTCGAGGACGTCATCGTCGAATCTCCCGACGGCGACCCCGGCAAGGTTATTCCCGGTACGGGAGCGCCGGAAAAGAATTTCGGCACCATCACCGTCGACAAGAATGGCAATGTCATCGATGCCGGCGGCAACACACAATCGACCGCGCCGGCGCAGGACACCGCGCCAGTCGCCGGGGCGCCGCCCAAGGCCGGCAAATCCGATACGGTGGTCGCGGCGTTGCCCGCCACCAACAACCCGGAAGAGCTTTACCGCAACTCCTACCAGTTCATCCTTTCGGGTGACTACGGCACCGCCGAGCAAGGTTTTCGCGACCACATCGCCCGCTTCCCCAAGGATGCGAAGGCGGCGGACGCGCATTACTGGCTGGGTGAGTCATTGCTCGGCCAGCAGAAATACCGCGATGCGGCCGAGACGTTCCTTGCCGCCAGCAAGGACTACCCCAAGGCCAAGAAAGCTCCCGACATGTTGCTGAAGCTCGGCGTGTCGCTGGTCGGCCTCAAGCAGCATGACGTTGCCTGTGCCACCTTCAGCGAGGTCGGCAAGCGCTACCCTGATATTTCCAGTGCGCTCAAGGAACGCGTCAAGCAGGAGAAGGCTCTGGCTGCCTGCTGATCCTTGTCCTACATGTCGTTGTCCTGAAACCGGGATCACTTTTGGGCGACATGCATTATGCTCGACACCGAGCCGGACCTTTCGACTAACCCTCTTTCGCATATCGATTTTACCAGCGGCGCTGTTGCGGCCGTGTCCGGCGGCAGCGACTCGACCGCCCTGCTCCTTCTTCTCAAGCACCATCTCGACTGCACGGCGCCGGCAACCAAGCTGCTGGCGGTAACGATCGACCACGGTTTGCGGTCCGGTTCGGCTGCGGAAGCGCAAACAGTGGCGAAGCTGTGCGCCAGATTCGGAATTTCACACCGCATCCTGACATGGTCGGGCCCCAAGCCATCGACCGGCCTGCCCGCGGCTGCTCGCGAGGTGCGCTACCGGCTGCTGGCCGAGGCGGCACAAGCTGAAGGCATCGGCCTGATCCTCACCGGCCATACCGCCGATGACCAGGCAGAGACGGTGCTGATGCGGCAAGCGCGCGAAGAAGGATTGGCGCGGGACGGGGGCCAAGGCCATGCCGAAATGGCAGGCCGGGGACTTGCCGGCATGGCGCCGGCCACCTTGTATGACTGGCGCGAGTGGATCGTTCGGCCGCTTCTCGGGTTGCGGCGCGAGGCGCTGCGCGACGTCCTGCGGCGTGAGAATGTCGGCTGGGCCGACGACCCCACCAATAT
>NZ_RZOL01000417.1:0-5240 GCF_004022985.1 Mesorhizobium sp. M7A.F.Ca.ET.027.02.1.1
ATCCTGTCGCGCGCGCTCGGCGCCTTCTCGAAGCGTCATACACAGGTCGAGGTCACCGTGCGCTATGCCCATTCCGGGGCACAGATGGCGGCGCTCGCTGCCGGCGAACTCGATCTGTGCGTGGTGTTCGAATGGCAGGATCCCGCCGGCGGCGAAGTGCTGATGCACGACCCGACCGTGTGGGTGACGTCGACCCTGCATCACATGCATGAGGAACAGCCGGTGCCGATCGCGCTCTACAACCGGGCCGGCTGGTGCAAGGACTTCGCCATCAAATCACTGGAGCAGCGCGATCTTGCCTATCGTGTCGCCTATACCAGCGACACCACCGGCGGCCTCAAGCTCGCCGTCACCTCCGGACTGGCGATCGCGCCGATTTCGCGCAGCAACATTCCGGACGGCTGTCGTGAACTGACCACCGCGGACGGATTCGGCGCCATCGATTCCTCGAACGTGGTGATGCACCGCAACCCCAATGCGTCAGGTGAGGCGATCGACGGCATGCAGGATGCGATCCGCGAAGCCTTCGTCAACAGGCTCAGTCAGCCGGCGGCATCCTCGTAGAAATGCAGCCTGTTGCCGAACGGATCGGCGACCGACACCTCGCGGGTCTTCCAAGGCGTATCTTCCACGCCCGGCCTGGCGAAGCGGTAGTTTTTGCCGATCAGTTCGCCATGAAGAGCGGTGATGTCCTCGACCTCGATGCGCAGGGCGATGCCGGGTGCACCGTCGCCATGATGTTCGCTGAGATGCAGAACGCAGCCGTCGCGGCCGACCGCCACGTAAAGCGGCGCGTCGTCGGCGAAGCGATGTTCCCACTGCACCTCGAAGCCGAGGAAGCCGACATAGAATTCACGCGCCTTGGCAATGTCGAAGATGCGCAGGATGGGTGTGACAGCGCCAAGTCTGGGCATGGTGGTGCACCCGTGCGAGAGGTTTTCAGGTGAGATGGACGCGGGCGGCAATCCCTTTGTTTTTTCGCAATTCCGGACGGAAAACCGCTTCACAATTTTCCTGGAATTGCTCTATTTCAGCTCGAGCAGCCGTTCCAGATAGCTGCGTTCGATGTCGGGGCTGAGCGCATTGCCGAGCCGTTTGCGGATCGCTTCCAGAATCTGGCGGGCACGCTGCACGTCGATCTCGTCGGGCACCTTCACCGAATCGCCGAAATCGGGACCCTGGCTGGCGCGTGGCCGGCCGAGCGGATCACGATCGGCGTTCTGCTGGCGGCCGCCTTCCTCGCCGCCGCCCTGGTCGCCCTGCATGGCCTGCATCTGCTTCATCATGTCCTTGGCGCCCTTGCGCAGCGCTTCCAGCGCCCGGCCCTGATGACCGACGGCCGCATCGCCTTCACCCTCGCCGAGTGCCTGTTCGGCATTGCCCATGGACTTGCCGGCCTCGCCAAATCCTTCATTGGGCTCCATACCCATGCCTTCGAGGCCCTTCTTCAGCTGATCGAGGTCGCTTTGCAGCTGGCCCTGGCCCTGCTGCAGCTGTTTCAGCGCATCGGCGAATTCCTGGGGTGTCATCGGCTTTTGCCGGGCGAGCGGATCGCGGTCTTCGCCGACGCCGGGTCTGTCCTCATCCTGGCCGCCTTCGCCGAGCTGCTCGTCACGGTTCTGCCCGCGCTGGCGCTCGCCGCGTTGCATCTGATCCATGCGGAAGGTGTCGTTCATCATCTCCTGCTGACGCCGCAGGATCTCACCCAGCTTGTCCATCTGCTGGCGCATCTCGCTGTCCTGCTGGCCGCCTTGCTGCTGACGGCCGGCTTGCAGATTGTTCATCATGTCCTGCAGTTGCGACAGCAGTTGCTGGGCCTTGTCGCGATCTCCGGACTTCGCCAGGTTTTCGATCTGGTCCATCATGCGATCGATGTCGCTCTGGCGCAGTTCCTGGCCGTTCTGCTGCATCTGCGGGGCGTTGGGATTCTGCTTGGCGCGCTCCGCGAATTCCTGCAGGAACTGGTTCATCGCCTCGCGCAGTTCCTTCATCGCCTTTTCGATTTCAGCGTCGCTGGCGCCATTCTTGATGGCGTCCTGCAGCGCCTGTTGCGCCTGGCGCAGCCGCTTTTCGGCGGCCGAAAGATTGCCTTCCTCGATGCCGAGCGCGATTTCCCAGAGATAGGAGACCTCGCTGCGCAATTGATCGTCGCTCTCGGCCATCTTCAGCCGGGTGCGGGCGCTCATGATGGCGAGATAGTGGGACATGTTGTCGAACGTATCTTCCGGCCGAAGTGTGATGGCGTCCATCAGGTCGAGCACGCGCGGCTTGGCGTTGGCGTCGAGCGCCAGCAGGCGGCGCTGTTCGATCACGGCGCGTGCCAGCGGATTGGCGAAAGGCCGCTCCGGCATCAGCAGCGTCTTGGTTTCGCTCGATGCGGTGTGCCCGGCATCATCGGTGGCGACCAGCGTCAGCTTGATGCTGTTGCCGGCCCAGACATGCTCGGTCAGGTCCTTGGAGGTCTTGGCGGCGTTCGACTTGCCGCCGCGGCGCGGCAGCGTCAGCGGCATTTCAGGTGCACCGTACAGCGGGCGCGCATTCGGCGCCTGCGGATCGGCGAGCGCGAACACTGCCTTGGCGGTGGCGGCGCCATAGTCGTCGTCGATCTGGTAGTTTAGCTCGAAGGCGCCGTTTGCGGCGCGCTTGGGCTCGCCGACGAAGCGGATCTGCGGCGGCTTGTCCGATATGACCGCGAAGGCCCAGCGGCCGAGCTGGTCCTCGCCCGAGGTCAGCGTCAGCGTGCCGTCGCCGGTCAGCTTGCTGGTGAACTGGCGCACCTTGGACGGCGGCGCCGGGCTTGCGGCCGGCTTGGCGGCGGCCTGCGGCGCAGCGGGGTCGATGACGCGGGCGTTGCCATTCTTGTCGGCATAGCCGAGCGTTTCCTCGCCCGAGCCGCCCGTCACGCGCAGCGAAACGTCACTGCCTTCGGGAATCGTAAAGGTCGGGATCGCCTGGTTGGCGTCGGCGGTCAGGAAGATCGGCGGCTTGCCGGTATAGGCCGGTGGCGTCACCCATGCATCGATGCGCGGCGGCACGATATCGCGCGCGCCATGGGCATTGAAGCCGTCGCTGATCCTGCCGCCGGTCGGCCCGAAGGAGAAGGCGAAGGCGGTAACGAGTAAAAGGGCCGCCACCGCGCGCAGCCCCCAGGGGTCGCGCTCCGGCACGCGCGTGCGCGGCAGGTCGGCGCCAAGGTTGTCGAGCTTTCCGGCCATGCGCTTCTGGTGTTCGCGCCACAGCGCCTGCGAGAAGCTGCTTTCCCTGCCGCTGGGCCGGTCGGTCTGCACCAGCACCGGGCTGTGCAACAGTTGATTGGCGGCCTCGATGCGGCGGTCGATTTCGCCGGCGCCCGGCAGGCGGAAGAAGCGCAGCGGATAGAGCGCGGCCAGTGCCGCTATGGCAAAAGCAGCGACCAGGCCGATGCGCGCCATATCCGGCAGCCGGGAGAACAGCCCCAGCCAGGAGATGCTGAGGAACAGGCTGGCGACTATCACGAGCGGAAGCAGCAACGGCCAGCCGCGCTCGACCATCATCGAGACCCGCGTCGCCAACCGGCTCAAGGCCAGGCGTCCGGCCAGGCCGCGATCGCTGCTGAAGGTGGGTCGTTGCGTCATCGGCCCTTCCTTGAGCCTATCCCGAAAACCGGGATGCGGCCCTATCCCTTTGAGCATGATCTGTTCCGAAAGGGATTTCACTTTTCGGGATCATGCTGTGGAGCGGGCAGGATAGCCCGACGCCTCACGACTCAAAGAATACCAGCAAACACGGCAAAGGCGAGGCAGTTCGGAAAAACGTGAAGTGGACCGTTATAGTTCCATCCTGCATACCCTTTAGAAGGCAGCAGGCCCTTTAGAAGGTAGCGGGGTCCGCATTCGCTCCGCAGACCAGCACGGCGACCCGTTCGCCCGCCGCCGGCGCATAGCGGCCCGACAGGACCGCGGCAAAGGCGGCGGCGCCACCCGGCTCGGAGATGATGCGGGCCCGGTTCCACAGCGCCTTCTGCGCGGCGATGATGTCGTCGTCGCTGACCAGGATCGAGCGTTCGACAAAGGCTTCGGCAATCGGGAACATCATTTCGCCGACGCGCTTTGGCGCCAGTGAATCGGCGGCGATACCCTCGGCCGGCGCGTCGACGGGGTGTCCGGCCTCGAAGGCGCGATGCAGCGTCGGCGCTCCTTCCGGCTCGACGGCGATGATACGGATGCGGCCGGTAAACCAGGCAGCGATGCCGCCGATCAGGCCGCCGCCGCCGACAGCGACCAGCAGCATGTCGATCCGAGGCAAATCGCTCTCGATTTCGAGCCCGAGCGTGCCCTGGCCGACGAGCGTTTCCTCCTGGTTGAAGGCATGGATCTGCAAGGCGCCGGTCTCCTCGGCGAACCGTTCGCTGGCCGCCAGCGCCTCGGCGTAGCGGGCGCCGCCGACGATCAGTTCGGCGCCGTAGGAGCGGATTCGCTCCAGTTTGGCTGGCGGGCTCACTTCGGGAACGAAGATGGTCGCCTTGTGGCCGAGCCGCATGGCGGCATAGGCGACGGCCGCGCCATGGTTGCCGCCCGATGCTGCGACGACACCGGCCTCGGGAACCGGACGCTCCAGGAGATTGGTGAAGGCGCCGCGCGCCTTGAACGAGCCGGAATGCTGCAGGCATTCGAGCTTCAGGTCGACGGCCAGCGGCGGCTGGTCGAAGTCGGCCATGTCGACGCGCAGCACCGGCGTGTGCCTGATATAGGGGCGGATGCGCGGTTCCATCGCGGCAATGCGCTCGCGTGTGACGGTGATGCCGTTCGTCATGACTTGCTCCCTATGACGGGTAGGTGTGTTTCCGGCGCTTCTATGCAAGCCAGTCGGGCATGGAATCCAGCCCGATCAGGTCGTCATAGGTCGGGCGTGGGCGCACGACGTGGAACCGGTCGCCGTCGACCAGCACCTCCGGCACCAGCAGGCGGGTGTTGTAGGTGCCGGCCTGCACCGCGCCATAGGCGCCGGCGGTGGAGACGGCAATCAGGTCGCCGGCCTTCAGCCTGGGCAGATCGCGGTCCAGGCCGATATAGTCGCCGGTCTCGCAGACCGGGCCTACCACGTCGACCATCATGCGCGGCGTGTCGGCCGGCGGCTGCACGACCGGACGGATGTCGTGGAAGGCGTCGTAGAGCGTCGGCCGGATGAGATCGTTCATGGCGGCATCAACGACGAGGAAGTTCTTGGCGTCGCCTTCCTTCACGAAGATCACTTCCGAGACG
>NZ_RZOL01000418.1:0-5232 GCF_004022985.1 Mesorhizobium sp. M7A.F.Ca.ET.027.02.1.1
GTCGACGCCGTTCTTGTGGTTCTTGGCGGCAATCATGGCCAGCGCATCCGACTGGTCGCCGTGGCGCTGAAAATAGGCCTGCGCGATCTTGCCGAAGACGCCGGCGAAACCCGCCGGTGTCTCGCCGTCCTCGGGCAGATAGGACGCCTTGAGCAGGTTCTTGCCGATCTCCGGCCCCGGCGTCGTCGTCATCTGCTCGGCGCCGACCACCAGCACGATGCGGGCGGCATTGGCGTCGATGGCGCGGATGCCCTGACGGACCGCGGCCGATCCGGTGGCGCAAGCGTTCTCGACGCGCGTCGCCGGCTTGAAGCGCAGCCGGTCGTCGGCCTGAAGCACCAGGCTGGCGGTAAAATCCTGCGCCGAAAAGCCGGCGTTGAAATGGCCGAGCACGATCTCGTCGACCTCGTCGGGACCGACGCCGGCATGGTCGAGCGCGTCGGTTGCCACCTTGACGATCAGATTTTCGAGCGTTTCGCCCTCGAGCTTGCCGAAGCGCGAATGCGCCCAGCCAACGATGCATGCGGTCATGGCGGTCTCCATCCTTGGCGCCAGCCTAACATGTGGGCTCAGGGCGCATTTCGCCTTTATTGTTCAAATATAAACAATCCTGCCCACTTCGTGAAGGACAATCGCTTGGTACAGCCAAGATCGCGGTCGATTTTTTTGTTGATTGACGCGTCAATAAAAAATAATCCTGTTTTCTCAAAGGATCATCGCGAGATGCCGAAAGTCGGAATGGAACCGCTGCGCCGCAAGGCGCTGATCGACGCGACGATCTCGGCGATCGGCGAGCGCGGCTCGCTCGACGTCACCATGTCCGAGATCGCCGGACGCGCCGGGGTTTCGTCGGCTCTTGCCCATCACTATTTCGGCGCAAAGGACGAACTGTTGCTGGCGACGATGCGGCACATCCTGGCCGAACTGACCATCGACATGCGACGCGCCCTTCAATCGGCTGCCACCCCGCGCGAACGCGTTTCGGCCGTGGTGGCTGTCAATTTCTCCGACATCCAGTTCCAGCCGGAAACCATCGCCGCCTGGCTCGCCTTCTATGTCGAAGCGCAGAAATCGTCGGCCTTGCGCCGACTGCTCAGGGTCTATGCGCGGCGACTGCATTCGAACCTGATGAGCGGGCTGACCGGCATCTTGCCCAGAGCCGAAGCCGACCGCGCAGCCGAAGCGACAGCGGCGATGATCGATGGGCTCTACATCAGGCGGGCGCTGAAGGACGGCGTGCCCGACGCCGCGACCGCGATCGCGCTGGTCGAGGACTATCTCGGAACCAAACTCGGTGAGCGGTGCAAACAGTGACAATGAAGCGACCCAACTTCCTGATCGTCATGGTCGACCAGCTCAACGGCACCTTGTTTCCCGACGGTCCGGCGGAGTTTCTGCACGTACCGCACCTGAAAGCGTTGGCCGCACGATCGGCGCGCTTTGCCAACAACTACACGGCGTCGCCGCTCTGCGCACCGGGCCGTGCCTCGTTCATGAGCGGGCAATTGCCGTCGCGCACCGGCGTCTACGACAATGCCGCCGAATTCGCCTCGTCGATCCCGACCTTCGCCCATCATCTGCGCGCCGCCGGCTACTACACCTGCCTGTCGGGCAAGATGCATTTCGTCGGGCCGGACCAGTTGCACGGTTTCGAGGAACGGCTGACGACCGACATCTACCCTGCCGATTTCGGCTGGACGCCGGACTACCGCAAGCCCGGTGAGCGTATCGACTGGTGGTATCACAATCTGGGCTCGGTGACCGGCGCCGGCGTTGCCGAGATCACCAACCAGATGGAGTATGACGACGAGGTCGTGTTCCTAGCCACACAGAAGCTCTATCAGCTTTCGCGCGAACAGGACGATGCGAGCCATCGGCCATGGTGCCTCACCGTCTCGCTGTCGCACCCGCACGATCCCTATGTCGCGCGCAAGCAGTATTGGGATCTCTATGAGCATTGCCAGGCGCTGGATCCGGAAACCGGGTTCATCGCGCATGACGAGCAGGATGCGCATTCCCGGCGGCTGTACCACGCCAGCGATTATCCTTCCTTCGAGATCACGCCGGAACAGGTGCGTCGTTCGCGGCAGGGCTATTTCGCCAACATCTCCTATGTCGACGACAAGCTGGGCGAGATCCTGGATGTTCTCGAGCGCACCCGCATGGCCGACGACACAATCATCCTGTTCTGCTCGGACCACGGCGACATGCTCGGCGAGCGCGGCCTATGGTTCAAGATGAGCTTCTTCGAGGGCTCGGCGCGCGTGCCGCTGATGATTGCCGGCAAGGGCGTTCACGCCGGGCTGATCGAGACGCCGGTTTCCAATCTTGACGTGGCGCCGACGCTTTGCGACCTCGCCGGCATCGACATCGCTGCAATCGCGCCGTGGACCGACGGCCAGTCGCTGCTGCCGCTCACCAAGGGTATTGAGCGCACCGCGCCGGTGCTGATGGAATATGCGGCCGAAGGGTCCAACGCGCCCTTGGTTGCGATCCGCGACGGCAGATACAAATTCGTCCATTGTGAACTCGATCCGCCGCAACTGTTCGATCTCGAAGCCGATCCGCTCGAACGGGACAATCTGGCCGACGACGCGGCCAATGCGGGCCTGGTGGCGGCATTCATGGACAAGGTCCAGGCGCGCTGGGACATGGCCGGCTTCGACGCCGCTGTCCGCGAAAACCAGGCGCGCCGCTGGGTCGTCTATCCGGCGCTGCGCAACGGCGCCTATTACCCCTGGGATTTCCAGCCGCTGCAAAAAGCGTCCGAGCGTTACATGCGCAATCACATGAACCTCGACAATCTCGAAGAGAGCAAAAGGTATCCGCGAGGCGAATGATGTCAGACCTTCTCGTCCCCTCCCTCGACCACCTCAAGCAGGCCTATGCCGTCACCTCCAGGGCGACGCAGATCACACCGCTGCTGGAATCGGCGGCACTGGCCCGCGAGACGGGTGCGGCCCGCGTCTTCATCAAGCCGGAATCGCTGCAATGGGCCGGATCGTTCAAGGTGCGCGGCGCCTATTGGCGCCTGAAGCAGCTTTCCACTGATGAGGCCAGGAAAGGCGTCGTCGCCTACTCCTCCGGCAATTTCGCGCAAGGGCTGGCGGCTGCCGGCCAGGCGCTCGGCATTCCCGTCACCATCGTCATGCCGATCGACGCACCGACCGCCAAGCGTGATGCTACGGCCGGCTATGGCGCCCGCGTCGTGCTGACCGACCATGGCGAACGCGCGCGTGAGGAAGTCGCCGCCGCCAAGGCACGCGAGATCGCCGAGACCGAAGGCTTGGCCCTGCTGCATCCATTTGACGATCCGGAGATCGTTGCCGGCCAGGCGGGCGCCGGCCTCGAAGCGCTTGACCAACTCGAAGCCAAAGGCGCCAGCGCCGATCTTTTGTTCTGCTCGGTCGGTGGCGGTGGGCTGATCGGCGGCGTTTCGCTCGCCTTCCACTATCTGTCGCCCGCCACTGAGATCATCGGCGTCGAACCTGAAGGTTTCAACGGCATGGGCTCGTCGCTGGCACATGGCAGCATCGAGACGATGCCGATCGGGCCGAAGTCGATCTGCGACGGGCTGATGTCGCGACGGCCGGGCGACGCGCCTTTCGCGGCAGTCAAGACCGCCGGTGTTCGCGGCATCACCGTCGACGACCAATCGGTGTGCAGCGCCATGCGGATCGCTTTCGAGCGCATGAAGCTGGTGCTCGAGCCCTCGGGGGCCGCCTCGCTCGCCGCACTGCTCGGCGGCAAGGTGGATGTGAGGGGCAAGACCGCCCTTGTTGTGGCTACCGGCGGCAATGTCTCGCTCGCCGATTTCATGGCGCATATGAACCATGCTTGAAGCAGATTTCGTCATCATCGGCTCCGGCTCGGCCGGCTCGGCCATGGCCTATCGCCTGTCTGAAGACGGCAAGCATTCGGTCATCGTCATCGAATTCGGCGGCAGCGATATCGGGCCGCTGATCCAGATGCCGTCGGCGCTGTCGATCCCGCTCAACATGAGCCTCTATGACTGGGGCTTTGCCAGCGAGCCGGAGCCGCATCTCGGCGGCCGTGTGCTGACGACACCGCGCGGCAAGGTGATCGGCGGCTCGTCCTCGATCAACGGTATGGTATATGTGCGCGGCCACGCCCGCGATTTCGACCATTGGGCCGAAGAGGGTGCGGCCGGCTGGGGCTTCGCCGACGTGCTCCCCTATTTCAAGCGTATGGAAAATTCGGACGGCGGCGAGGATGGCTGGCGCGGCCATGGCGGGCCGCTGCATGTGCAGCGCGGCTCGCGTAAAAATCCGCTCTATGGCGCCTTTGTCGAGGCTGGTCGCCAGGCCGGGTTCGAACTGACCGAAGACTACAATGGTTCCAAGCAGGAAGGGTTTGGGCCGATGGAGCAGACCATCAGCGGCGGTCGCCGCTGGTCGGCGGCATCGGCCTATCTGAAGCCGGCGCTGAAGCGCAAAAACGTAAGTCTGGTCAAGGGCTTTGCGCGGCGGGTGATCATCGAGAATCAGCGCGCCATCGGCGTCGAGATCGAAGCTCACAAACAGATTCAGGTTGTTAAGGCGCGACGTGAGGTGATTGTCGCCGCATCGTCGATCAATTCGCCGAAGATCCTGATGCTGTCCGGCATCGGCCCGGCCGAACATTTGCGCGAAAACGGCATTCCGGTGGTGGCCGACAGGCCCGGCGTCGGCCGCAATTTGCAGGACCATATGGAGCTCTACATCCAGCAGGAATCATTGCTGCCGATCACGCTCAATTCGGTGCTGAATCCGTTCTCGAAAGCGCTCATCGGGGCGCAGTGGCTGTTCCTCAAGACCGGGCTTGGCGCCACCAACCATTTCGAAGCGGCGGCCTTCGTGCGCTCGCGCGCCGGCGTTGACTACCCCGATATCCAGTACCATTTCATCCCGGCGGCAGTCCGCTATGATGGCAAGGCGGCTGCGAAATCGCACGGCTTCCAGGCGCATGTCGGACCGATGCGCTCGAAGTCGCGCGGTTCGGTGACGCTGCGTTCGCCGGACCCGAAATCCAAGCCGGTGATCCGCTTCAACTACATGTCGCATCCAGACGATTGGGCGGAGTTCCGCCACTGCATCAGGCTGACGCGCGAGATCTTCGGGCAGTCGGCGTTCGACCCCTATCGCGGCAAGGAAATCTCGCCGGGCAGCCACATGCAGTCGGACGACGAGCTCGACATCTTCATCCGCGATCATGCCGAGAGCGCCTACCATC
>NZ_RZOL01000419.1:0-5228 GCF_004022985.1 Mesorhizobium sp. M7A.F.Ca.ET.027.02.1.1
GCGATGATGGATGCATTGCCCAACCTCGAGCTCATCGCATCCTTCGGCGTCGGCTATGATTCGGTCGATGTCAGCCATGCCCGAGCGAAGAACATCATGGTCACCAACACGCCCGACGTGTTGACCGAGGAGGTCGCCGACACCACGATCGGGCTGTTGATCAACACCATCCGCGACCTGCCGCGCGCCGAAACCTGGCTGCGCGACGGCAGCTGGCTGCGCAACGGCAACTATCCGCTGAGCCGGCTGACCTTGCGCGGGCGCAGTGTGGGTATTTTCGGCATGGGCCGCATCGGGCAGGCCATCGCCCGGCGTCTGGAAGCTTTTGGCTTGCCGGTCGCCTACCACAACCGGCGCCGTGTCGAAGGTCTTTCCTACCAGTATCATGCGACCCTGAAAGGGCTTGCAGAAGCCGTCGATACGCTGATTTCGGTCGCGCCGGGGGGCGCCTCGACGGAGAAGGCGGTCAATGCCGAAATCCTGTCGGCACTTGGCGCCAACGGCGTCTTCGTCAACATCGGCCGTGGCAGCACTGTCGACGAAGCAGCGCTTGCGGCAGCCCTTGTCACCGGCACCATCGCCGCCGCCGGCCTCGACGTCTTTGCCGACGAACCGAACGTGCCCAAGGCGCTGCTCAACGCGCCCAACACCTCGCTGCTGCCGCATGTCGGCTCGGCCTCGGACCACACCCGCCGCGCCATGGCGGATCTGTGCGTCGACAATCTGGTGTCCTGGTTCACCGAGCGTCGGCCGTTGACGCCGGTCC
Organism: Mesorhizobium sp. M7A.F.Ca.ET.027.02.1.1; assembly: GCF_004022985.1. NCBI lineage: Bacteria > Pseudomonadati > Pseudomonadota > Alphaproteobacteria > Hyphomicrobiales > Phyllobacteriaceae > Mesorhizobium > Mesorhizobium sp. M7A.F.Ca.ET.027.02.1.1. The sequence goes on from NZ_RZOL01000419.1 coordinate 767, forward strand.
CCGAGACAGCAGAAGTCAAGGCTAGAAACTGATCGGTGGCCGCCACATTTATTAACGTCAGCTTAACCATTTGGAATCATTGTTCAACCTGTCCGTGTACGTGGATGAAAAATGATGAAAGCACTTTCCGCATTGATCGCTGCCGCAGCGCTGTTTGGCGGCATTCAGCTGTTTCATGGCGGCAGCCGAGAAAGCGTGGCCAACGAGGCCGCCCCGTCCAACAGCTACAGGCTGGTCGCCAATGGCGATGAGGCGGTCTGTGCAGTCAGCCGCGGGGCCGAAATTTCGGACGGTTTGTCGCTGGTCACCGTTGCTCCGAAATGCCGCCGGCTCTTGCCCGGCATAGAGCAGGCGAAGTTCTGGCGCGAGCAAAACGACGGCACGGTCGCCTTCAGCGCCAACGGCGTCGATCCGATCGTCACCTTCGCGGCTGCCGATGGCGACGGCTACGAATCTTATGCCCCGGCGCTACCGTTGCTGTCGCTGAATAGCTATTAATGCCCAGCGGCCTATTCTGCCGCTACAAAGGGCAGGTATCGCACCGCCATGGCGGTTTAGCCAGCCAATCATAGTGGCCGTTCTGCCACGCCGATTGCGAAAAGAAGTTCCACGCTATTTTAGCATCTTGCGATACAAACGAAGATAGATCGTTATGCACCATTCAATTGGGGGCCTAACGTGAAATCCATCCTTCTCGCATCCACCATGCTTGTCGCCCTTTCGGGTGGCGCTTTCGCTGCCGACGCGCTTGTCGAAGCTCCGGTGGCTTACGAATGGAGTGGCTACTATGTGGGCGCGCAGCTTGGATACAATTGGGGGCACGTCGATAGCCACGACGTCAATATCGACGACGGCAGTTCCGATTGGGCTGACTCGTGGAAGTCCGACGGAGTGATTGGAGGTATCCACGCCGGCTACAATCAGGCCTTCAATTCGATCGTTCTTGGCGTCGAGGCCGATCTCGAAGCCTCGGGAGCGGGCGGCTCCGTGGATTCCGCGTATGCGGGCAATATCAAAACCAAAATCGACGTTCAGGGCTCGTTGCGCGCACGTCTTGGCTATGCGGTGGGACCGGCTCTCCTGTACGGTACGGGCGGTCTCGCAGTCGCTCACTTCGATACCAAATATGACGACGGCACCACGACGGATAGCTCGTCCAACACAAAGGCAGGTTGGACTGTGGGCGCTGGTATCGAATATGCCTTCGCGCAAAACTGGACGACGCGGGTCGAGTATCGCTACAGCGATTTTGGCACGTTCTCCGACAATCCAGCGACCGACAGTTCCTGGCTTTACCCAACCGACGTGACGACTCAAACCGTACGCTTCGGCGTCAGCTATAAGTTCTGATCGCGGGTTCGCGCCAGGGGGCGGACCCGGTCGTTTACTCTGCCGCCGTACGCGCTGCCTGGCGGATCAGGGCGTGGCCCCTGACCGCATCGCCGAAGGCCCGGAATATCTTCACCGAATTGCTGTCCGACTTGACCCAGTATTCCGGGTGCCATTGCACGCCGACGGCGAAGGCGCGGGCGTCGCGCACCGAAACCGCCTCGACCGTGCCGTCGGTGGCGACGGCCTCGACCTGCAGCTTCGAGCCGAGCCGGTCGATGGCTTGGCGGTGCAACGAATTGACCTTGATGTCGCCGGCACCGAACACACCGGCCAGGCAACTGTCAGGTTTGATGGAAATGGTCTGGTGGATGGCGAAGCGTTCGTCCTGCTTGTCGCTCACCGGCGCGCGGTGGTCGAGCGAGCCCTCGCGCTCCTGGATCTCGGTGCCGAGCGTGCCGCCCAGCGCCACGTTCAATTCCTGGATGCCGCGGCAGATGGCGAGCAGCGGCACGCCGCGTTCGATCGCCCGGCGGATCAGCGGCAGCGTCGTGGCGTCGCGCGCCGGATCATAAGGGCCATTGGCTTCGCTGGCGTCGCCGCCATAGAGCGAGGGATGCACATTGGATTTCGAGCCGGTGACCATGACGCCGTCCACCGACGACAGGAGCTCGTCGAAGTCGAGCCGGTCGCCAAATGACGGCACCAACAGCGGGAACACGCCGGCGCCGGTGATCGCCGCTTCCAGATATTGCTGCGGGGCGGCGTGCCAAGTGTAGTTGTCGAACTGACGGACGTCGGTCGATATGGCGACGAGCGGCTGATGCATTTTGCTCTGTGTTCCATCTGGGCAAGGGATACCTGCCGCTAAAATAGGCGATCCCCGGTTGTTTTTCCATGCCAAGTTTCGGCGTGTCGCATGGGCCACGAAACGGCCTGTTAGACTATAGTTGCAGGGCAGCCGGGCTTCGCCGTCAAATCGGGCCGCCGTGCTGGACTCGACTTCTTGCCCGTGTATTGTCTCGAACGAACCGACACGGAAACCGAGGATTTCCTGACGTCGGCCTGTTGATCCAAAAGGGAGGAACTTCATGGATCGTCGTTCATTCATTCGCAAGGCCGGTGTCACCGGCGTCGGTGCCGCCGCGGCGGCGGCCACGCTGGCGGCGCCCGCAATAGCCCAGTCCAATCCCAAGGTGACATGGCGGCTGGCGTCGTCCTTCCCGAAGTCGCTCGACACCATCTATGGCGGTGCCGAGGTGTTCTCCAAGATGCTGTCGGAAGCCACCGACGGTAACTTCCAGATCCAGGTCTTCGCCGCCGGAGAGCTGGTGCCAGGCCTGCAGGCCGCAGACGCCACCACGGCCGGCACGGTCGAGGCCTGTCATACGGTGGCATATTATTACTGGGGCAAGGACCCGACATGGGCGCTGGGTGCGGCGGTTCCCTTTTCGCTCAACGCACGCGGCATGAATGCCTGGCATTACCATGGCGGCGGCATCGACCTGTTTAACGAGTTTCTCGCCACGCAGGGCCTTTTCGGCCTGCCGGGCGGCAACACCGGCGTCCAGATGGGCGGCTGGTTCCGCAAGGAAATCAACACGGTGGCCGACCTTTCCGGCCTCAAGATGCGAATCGGCGGTTTTGCCGGCAAGGTGGTGCAGAAGCTCGGCGTCGTGCCGCAGCAGATCGCCGGCGGTGATATCTATCCCGCGCTGGAGAAAGGCACCATCGACGCGGCCGAATGGGTTGGTCCCTATGACGACGAGAAGCTCGGCTTCTATAAGGTCGCGCCCTATTATTACTATCCCGGCTGGTGGGAGGGCGGCCCGACCGTCCACCTGATGTTCAACAAGGCGAAGTACGAAGAACTTTCGCCGACGTACAAGTCGCTGCTGCACACTGCCGCGCAGGCGGCCGACGCCAACATGCTGCAGAAATACGATTATCTGAACCCTGCGGCGGTGAAGCGACTGGTAGCCGGCGGCGCGAAACTGCGCCCGTTCAGCCAGGAGATCATGGCCGCCTGCTTCGAAAAGGCCAACGAGGTCTATACCGAAATGGAAGCCTCCAACGCCCCGTTCAAGAAGATCTGGGAATCGATCAAGGGCTTCCGCAAGGAGCATTATCTCTGGGCGCAGGTGGCCGAATACAATTACGACACCTTCATGATGGTCCAGCAGCGCAACGGCAAGCTGTAGTCGGCCGGACTTCTGCTCAAAAGCTCTCTGGGCGGAACCCGCTCAGGGAGCTTTTCTGTATATACCGGAGGCGAAACCGGCGGTTCAGCCTCGGCGCGGCACCACCAGAACCTTGACCTCGCCGGGCGCCGGCGGATTGGCGATCACCGCTGGCGCTTCTTCAAGCGAGACCTGCCTGGAGATCAGCCTAGCGATCTCGATCGTGCCGGAAGCAATGAGTTCGGCGGCACGGCGATGGGTGTAGGGATTGAGGAAGGAACCGAGCACCTTCAGTTCCCGGAACAGCAGGTCGAACGGCTCGAATTCAGCTTTCACGCCTTGCGGCGTCACGCCGACGATGACGACCGTGCCACCGGCGCGGGCCAGCCGCATCGACTGCTCGACGGTCTCTCGCACGCCCGCACATTCGAAGACGACGTCGACACCGCCTGGCACCAGCCCCACCGGTCCGGCGATGGCATCGATGACATCGGCGGTGGTTGGATCGATAGTCATTGTCGCGCCGAGGTCCTCGGCGAGGGCGCGCCGCGAGGCTTGCCTGGTCGACAGGATGATGGTCGTGGCTCCCGCCAATCTTGCCAGCTGCACGGTGAGCAGGCCGATCACGCCGCCGCCAAGCACGACCACCGAGCTGCCCGGTTTGATCCCGGCAAGGTCGACGCCGTGCAGGCAACAGCCGAGCGGCTCGCAGAACGCGCCGTGCATGGGATCGAGGCCCGCAGGCAGGACGAAAGCCTGCTTCTGCGGCAAGGCAAGGTATTCGGCAAAGCCGCCGTCGCGATGAATGCCGATGGCGCGCAGATTGCTGCAGAGATTGATTTGTCCCGCGTGACAACGCGCGCAGCGCCCGCAGGCGATGTTGGGGTCGCCGGTGACACGATCGCCGATGGCAAAACCCGAGACCGACTTTCCGATCGCCTCGACGAGACCGG
>NZ_RZOL01000041.1:0-26225 GCF_004022985.1 Mesorhizobium sp. M7A.F.Ca.ET.027.02.1.1
CCTTGCGCCGGGTCCACGGCTTTTCCTCGATCAAAGCCAGCTCCTCGCCATACTCGCCGAATGCGAGGCGGACGAAGCGACAGGTGGCGAACATGGGATGGTGGAAAAGCGTCAGCATGGTTCCGCGATGATAAAGCGCACTGGCGAATCGCAGGGCGCACCGGTAAGTCTTGGCCGCCCGGTTAGCGGGCCGTCAGGGTGTTGCGACCTATAGGGGGACTTCAACGCCATGACAAGCAAGCCCTTCTGTCAGCCGTCACGCCAATGCCGAGGTAGCCATGGAAAGCCAGACCATCGTCGAAGCCCTGCTGCTCGGCCTGCTGGAGGGGTTGACCGAGTTCATCCCGGTGTCGTCGACCGGCCATATTCTGCTTGCCGGTCATTTCCTCGGCTTCCATTCGACCGGCAAGGCCTTCGAGATCCTAATCCAGCTCGGCGCCATCCTGGCGATCCTCAGCGTCTATTTCCGCCGCCTGTGGAAGATGCTGCTCGAACTGCCGCATGACCGGCTGACGCGGCATTTCGCCATCGGTATCCTGATCGCCTTCCTGCCGGCGGCGATCATCGGCGCGCTGGCGCATGATTTCATCAAGACGGTGCTGTTCGAATCGCCGAGGCTGATCTGCATCATGCTGATCATCGGCGGCGTCGTGCTGCTGGCGGTGGACCGCATGAACCTCAAGCCGGTCTACCGCGATGTCGAGCGCTTCCCGACCCGGCTTTACCTGCAGATCGGGCTTTTCCAGTGCCTGTCGCTCATTCCCGGTACATCGCGTTCGGGCTCGACCATCGTCGGCGCCCTGCTTTTGGGCGTCGATAAGCGCGCTGCCGCTGAATTTTCCTTCTTCCTTGCGATCCCGACCATGGTCGGCGCCTTCGCCTTCGACCTGTTCAAGAACCGCAACGTGCTGAGCAGTGCCGACCTGCCGATCATCGCCGTCGGCTTCGTCGCCGCCTTTGTCACGGCGCTCATCGTCGTGCGTTTCCTGCTCGACTACGTCTCGCGCAAAGGCTACGCGCTGTTCGGCTGGTGGCGGCTGGTGGTCGGCGGTGTCGGACTGCTGGCGTTGATGATCTGGGGTTAGCGAACGCGCATCGTTGCGAGCTCCCCCTCACCCGGATTGCCAGCCGAATTGCAAGTGCAATTCGGGGCAATCCGACCTCTCCCCGAGGGGAGAGGAGCCTGTCGGCGCCGGCACTAGTCTCTTCTCCCCAACGGGGAGAAGGTGGCCGCGAAGCGGCCGGATGAGGGGGCCGCCTCGCACAAGGGTCTGTACGGACTAACTCCTCCCGTAAAACGCGTTCTCGACATGCACCGGCCAGCGCCAGGGCAGCACCGCGACCATGTCGAAGCGCATCGACAGCCTGCCGTAGTCCGCTTGGCGCGACAGCCAGATGTCGGCCGCGCCTTCTATGCGACGTTCCGATTCATGACCGATCGCCTCCATGGCTTCCATCAGCGTGCGCCGCGCCTTGACCTCGACGAACAGCACCAGATCGCCGCGCCGCGCGATCAGGTCGATCTCGCCGAAGCGTGTGCGGTGGCGGCGCGCAAGGATTCTGTAGCCCTTCAGCATCAGTGCTGCCGCCGCCAGCCATTCGCCGCGATGACCGCGTCGATAGGCCTTTTGGCGGCTAACGCTTGGGCGCTCAGCCACTGTCGCTTTCTCCAGAAGTCTCCCTGAGGTCAAGCAGCCGCCGATAGAGGGCCTGTTTCTGGCCGCCGGTCATCTTCGCAGCTTCCGCGGCCGCCTTGGAGGCCGGCATTTCGGCGGCAAGCGACAGAAGCAGACGGTCGATGTCTTCAGGCTCGTCGACCCTGGCCTCGGCCGGACCGACGCAGACGACGATTTCGCCCTTCGGCGTATCGGCCGCAGCATAGTGGTCGGCCAGCGCCTGCAGCGTGCCGGTGCGCATCTCTTCGAAGGTCTTGGTCAATTCCCTGCCGATAGCGGCCTTGCGCTCGCCGCCGAGCGCTTCGACCATGGCAGCCAGGGAGTCAGCCAGCCGGCGCGGCGATTCAAAGAAAATCAATGTCGCCGGCACGGCCTTCAGTGCTTCCAGCCGTGTCAGCCGCTGCCCTGATTTGACCGGCAGGAAGCCGGCGAACAGGAAGGCATCCGACGGCAGGCCGGATGCCGTCAGCGCCGCCAGCGGCGCTGACGGGCCGGGGATAGGCACCACGCGAATGCCGTGGTCGAGCGCCTCGCCGACCAGCCGGTAGCCGGGATCGGACACCAGCGGCGTGCCGGCATCGGAGATCAGCGCCACGCTCTGCCCGGCCTGAAGTGCCGATATCAGCTTCGGCCCCGCCTCGCCGGCATTGTGTTCATGATAGGCCGTGGTGCGGCGGCGAATGCCGTAGCGGTCGAGCAGCACGCGCGACACCCGCGTGTCTTCGCAAGCAACGATGTCGGCGGCGGCCAGCGTCTCCAGCGCGCGCAGCGTGATGTCGGCGAGATTGCCGATCGGCGTCGCCACCAGATAGAGCGCCGGCTCCAATGGCCGTGCCGCGATCTCGGTCTGCCCGACCACATAGCTGCGCTTGCTCGTCTCTGCGGTCACCGATGACTTCTCCATTCAGCCCTGTTTGGCACGGCTGACGCGGGCTTGCAAAAGCTGACGCCGATGTAAGGAATCCGCCTTTCCTTTGCCACAGTGGGGAACCAAACCGGCGTTGGCAGATTAGCCCCCTGATTCCGGAGGAGGACAGGATGGACAGCCTGAAGATACAGGACGCTTTCGAGCCCTACTATGCCGGCCGCAAGCGCGGTGCCGCGCCCACGGCCAAGCGCCCGCCCGCCAAGACCGAGAACAGCCTGACCAAAGAGCGGACCGCGAGCACCTCGCCGACGAAGGGCAGGCTTTCGGACAGCAACAAACCAGACAGCACGACGGAGCACTGACCGGACGATGCCCAATCGCTTCGATATCTTCATCACCCGTCTTGAAACAAAGAATGCCCGCAACGGCGCGCAACTAGCCTCGATAGGCGACCAGCACCGCGCCCGCCGCGATAAGGGCGACGCCAAGCCAATTCGCTCCGGACAACCGCTCGCCGAGAAAGGCCGCGCCAAACACCGCCACAAGCACGACGCTTAGCTTGTCGATCGGCGCCACCTGCGCGGCATTGCCGATCTTGAGCGCCCGAAAGTAGCAGAGCCATGACGCGCCGGTCGCCAGACCGGACAGGCCGAGGAAAGCCCAGGTCTTTCCCGAGATCGTGGCCGGCGACTGGAACTGGCCACTGCCAAGCAGGATCGCACCGAGCACGATCAGGATGATGACCGTGCGGATGAAGGTGGCGAAATCGGAATTGATGTTCTCGATGCCAACCTTGGCGAAGATCGCCGTCAGGGCAGCGAACGCAGCCGAGAGCAATGCCCAGAATTGCCAGGAGGATACGGTCAGGTTCATCAAGGTGGCCTTCGCGGATGACGTCTCAACCGAGATACCGTGAGACGCGTGCCTTCAGAAGTGCAATCAGCTCCAGATCCATGAATTCATAGTTATCAGGTATATCCAGGCAGATCACACGGGCCTTCTTCAGGCTGGACTTGAATTTCTTCTGCAGCTTGGTGCGGTGCGCCTTTTCCATGACGAAGATGATATCGGCCCAAGCGACGAGTTCATGCGTCAGCGGCGTGTCCGCATCGTGGTTTGTCCCCGCCGAGGCCACCTCGATATCCCGGCGCGTTGAAAACACCTGTTCGGCGGTAGGGCTGCGCAAGCGGTTCTGGCTGCAGACGAAGAGGGCGTTCTTCAAGGGTTAGCGCGCCAGATCGGCGACCACGGCGTCGAGCACGATCATGCCGGCCGGTGTGGCGCGCAGGCGCGCATTGCCGATCGGCGCCACCAGCCCCTCTCCCTGCAGCATCGACAGCCGCGCGCTCGACAGGCCGCGTCCGGAGAACGCCTCGTAGCGGGAGAGGTCGATGCCTTCGGCGAGCCGCAGGCCCATCAGCAGGAATTCGTCGGCCTCTTCCGAACGCGTCAGGATTTCGCCGCCGGTGACGCCATGGCCCTTGGCCTCGACCAGATTGGCCCAGGTTTCCGGCATCCGCTCGGCGATCGTCACCGTGCGGCGGCCATGCTCGACGAAGCGGCCATGCGCGCCCGGCCCGACGCCGACATATTCGCCATAGCGCCAATAGGTGAGGTTGTGCCGGCTCTCGGCGCCCGGCCTTGCGTGGTTGGAAATCTCGTAAGCCGGCAAGCCGTGCGCCGTGGTGATCTCCTGCGTCAGCGCATAGAGGTCGGCGGCGTGGTCATTGTCGGGAATGATGAATTTCTTCGCCGCATGCAGGGCGTGGAAGGGCGTGCCTTCCTCAATGGTCAGCTGGTAGAGCGACAGATGGTCGGCGGCATGGCCGATCGCCTGTTCCAGCTCCGATGCCCAGGCCTCCGGCGTCTGACCGGGGCGGGCGTAGATGAGGTCGAAGGACAGCCTTGGGAATATTTCCCGCGCGAGGCCGATGGCGTGCAGGGCCTCATCGACATTGTGCAGCCGGCCGAGGAAGCGCAAATCCTTGTCATTCAGCGCCTGAACGCCGAGCGACACGCGATTGACGCCGGCCGTCCGGTAGCCGCGAAAGCGTTCGGCCTCGACCGAGGACGGATTGGCCTCCAGCGTCACCTCGATGCCGTCAGGCACAGTCCAGTTCTTCGCCACGGCGTCCAGAACCCTGGCCACGGTTTCCGGCTTCATCAGCGACGGCGTGCCGCCGCCGAGAAAAACGCTGGTCACCTCGCGCGGCCCGGTGCGCTCGCGCATCGTCGCCAGTTCGGCCTCGAAGGCGGCGGCAAAGCGCTCCTGGTCGACCGGCTGGTGGCGGACATGGCTGTTGAAGTCGCAATAGGGGCATTTGGCCGCGCAGAACGGCCAGTGGACATAGACGCCGAAACCGGGCGCCCGGTCGAGCACCATGCTCATGCCGAGCCCAATCTCGCCTTGGCGAATTTCTGGAAGGCACGGGCGCGGTGCGACAGCGCCGTCGGCTGGCCGGGCTTCCAGCCATGCTTTTCCTCAGCGCTCATCTCGCCGAAGGTCTTTTCGAAGCCATCGGGCAGGAACACAGGATCGTAGCCGAAGCCGAGCTCGCCACGCGGTGGCCAGACCAGCGTGCCTTCGGCCTCGCCGCGATAATATTCGGCCTCGCCGTCGGGAAACGCCAGGCAGATGACCGCGACGAAGCGTCCCTTGCGCTCTTGCGGCAAGGCCGCTCCCACTTCCTGCAGCGCCACTTCGGTGCGTTGCATGGCCATGCCGAAATCTCTGCTGCCATCCGGGGTTTCGGCCCAGTTGGCGGTGTAGACGCCGGGCGCGCCATCAAGCGCGTCGACGCACAGGCCGGAATCGTCCGACAGCGCCGGCAGGCCGGTCGCCTTGGCGGCGGCGAGCGCCTTGATGTAGGCGTTCTCCTCGAAGGTGGTGCCGGTCTCGTCCGGCTCCGGCAGGCCATACTCCTTGGCCGACTTCGCTTCGAAGCCGAACGGCCCCATCAGGTCCGCGAATTCGCGCAGCTTGCCGTCATTATGGCTGGCGACGACGATCTTCTTTCCATCGAGAGAATGCATCAAAGGCCCCAGATTCGTGGCTCGGCAAATTCGATCGAATTGCCCGAGGGGTCGCGTATATAGATCGAACGGCCGCCCTGCGGCCACTCGAATTCGCTCTCGATGGCGATCTTCTTTGCCTCCAGATGGGCTTTCCAGCCGGCGATTTCATCGCCGGTCGCCGTAAAGCACAGATGACCTTGGCCGACCGCGCCATGCGGCGGCACCGGCAGCCTGGCGTCAGGCGCCGGCGGGATCTTGGTCGCCTCGGCGTTGAAGACAAGCAGCACACCGGATCCGCAGCGGAAGAAGAGGTGGCGGCCGTCGACCTTGCCGAGGAGATTGAGGCCGAGGATGTCGGTGTAGAAGCTTTCCGCTGCGGGAAGATCGGTGACGTAGAGAGCGGATTCAAGGATCGCGGAGGGTGTCAAGAGGCGCCCCCCTCTGGCCTGCCGGCCCCGGCCCTTCGCTGCCGCTCTGGGCGTTCGTTGTTCGGAAAGCCAAGCAATTGGCTTTCCGTCCGCTTCGCGGACCACGCCTCACCCCCCTCAGGTGGGGAGATTGGCAGCTTCTGCATTGTCGCGCACCCTGCAGCGCCGGAGATTGGCGAAGACCGAAATGGCATCCGATCTCCCCCCTTGAGGGGGAGATGGCCGGCAGGCCAGAGGGGGGCGCTCAAACTCGACATCTAAAAACTAAGCCACCGCCATCTGCTGCAAACTCACCAGGCGCTGGATGCCTTTCTTGGCCAGGCCCATCAAGTCCGCGAACTGCTCTTCCGAAAAGGGCTCGCCCTCGGCGGTGCCCTGGATCTCGACGATGCCGCCCTTGCCGGTCATGACGAAATTGGCGTCGGTGCCGGCCGCGGAATCCTCGACATAGTCGAGGTCGATGACCGGCTGGCCGTCATGGATGCCGCAGGAGATCGCCGCGACATGGTCCTTCAGCACCTTGGCGACGCTGGCCATCTGGCGCGCTTCCATCCAGCGCAGGCAGTCATACAGCGCCACCCAGCCGCCGGTGATCGATGCGGTGCGGGTGCCGCCATCGGCCTGGATGACGTCGCAGTCGACGGTGATCTGCTGCTCGCCAAGCGCCTGCAGGTCGACCACGGCGCGCAGGGAACGGCCGATCAGCCGCTGGATTTCAAGCGTGCGGCCGCCCTGCTTGCCGGCCGAAGCCTCGCGGCGCATGCGCTCGCCGGTCGAGCGCGGCAGCATGCCGTATTCCGCCGTCACCCAGCCCTTGCCGGAATTGCGCATCCAGCCCGGCACTTTTTCCTCGAGGCTGGCCGTGCACAGGACATGCGTGTCGCCGAACTTCACCAGGCATGAGCCTTCGGCATGCTTGGAGACGCCGCGCTCGAAGGAGATGGCACGCATTTCGTCGAATTGGCGTTTGGAAGGGCGCATTCAGGCTGCTTTCTTGTCATTTTTCGGAATCTTGGCCGGCTTGTAACCGCATGGGCCCCGTGGCGCAAAGGAAAATGGCCTGACGATCGGACTCAGACACCGGGTGATCTCACACAGACACCGGGTTGCGCGGGTGCAGTGTAAGTCTATATCCTTGGGCCGGAGGTTTTTGGCCGTATGACCAAGGCAGTCGATCCCGCTTCGCAGTCGCCCGCGCTCCAGTCGCTCGACATGCGTTCGCGCGACATCTTCCGGCGTATCGTCGACTCCTATCTAAGGGACGGCGAACCCGTGGGCTCGCGCAGCCTGTCGCGCATCCTGCCGTCCTCGCTGTCGCCGGCGACCATCCGCAACGTCATGAGCGATCTCGAGCATCTCGGCCTGATCTACGCGCCGCACATTTCGGCCGGCCGGCTGCCGACGCAGGCCGGCCTGCGTTTCTTTGTCGATGCCTTCATGGAGCTTGGCGACCTTTCCGACGAGGAGCGCCGCGCCATCGAGGCACAGGTTCGGGCGTCCGGCTCGGGCGCGACGCTGGAACACATGCTGACCGAGGCCAGCCAGATGCTGTCGGGCATGTCGCGCGGCGCCGGCTTGGTGCTGGCCGCCAAGAACGAGGTGGCGCTGAAACACATCGAATTCATCCAGCTCGAACCGACCAAGGCGCTGGCGGTTCTGGTGTCGCAGAATGGCGACGTCGAAAACCGCGTCGTCGAGCTGCCCGCCGGCATCACCGTCTCGCAACTGCACGAGGCCTCGAATTTCCTCAACGCCCATATACGCGGCCGCACGCTGGCCGAGGCGCGGATCGAGATCGCCCGCATCAAGGAAGAAACCAGGGCCGCGCTCGACACGCTGTCGCAGGACCTGGTCGAGAAGGGGCTGGCGGTATGGGCCGGCGCCGATAGCGGCCTGCCGGCACGGCTCATCGTGCGCGGGCGCGCCAACCTGCTCGAAAACGTCACCGCCCAGGCCGACATCGAACTGCTGCGCCATCTGTTCGAGGACATGGAGACGCAGGACGGGCTTATCCAGCTGCTTGACCTCGCCGAGCAGGGCTCGGGCGTGCGCATCTTCATTGGCTCGGAAAACAAGCTGTTTTCGCTGTCGGGCTCGTCGCTGGTCGTCGCCCCATATCGCGACAAGGATGCCCGCGTCGTCGGCGCGCTCGGCGTCATCGGCCCGACCCGGCTGAACTACGCGCGCATCGTCCCAATGGTCGACTATACGGCGCAGCTGATTTCACGCATGCTGCGCTGAGCTGATCCAACCGAGGAGACGATGATGGCGCTCGAAGAATTCAAGGCCCGGATCAGCCTGCTGCTGGAGGAGATGGTCAACCAGCCGGAAGACCAGCACGAGATCCAGGAGCAGTTGCGCGAAAAACTGCAGGAAATGCGCGCCATGGGCCTGCCGCTGCCGGCCGATCTCGTCGAGTTGGAAAAACGCCTCGACGACGATTTTTACGCCGCCGGGACCTGAACCGGGAAACCGGAAGCTTCCTCCACCTCATCATGTGCCGTGGAACGATCGACGAAACCGGTCGTTCCTGTTTTCACGCCCAAACATTGGAGGACCGAATGATGCGTTTTGCCGGCCCCGCACTTTCCGCCGCACTGTTTCTCTCGACCGCTTCATTCGCCCAGCAGGCGGACGAGCCGGTGCTGAAAGGCGCGGACGCCTTCGGTGACTGGCGAGCCGACAAGCCGGGCACACGCCGGCTGATCAGGCCGGATGATCTGCCTAAACCCTATGCCAACAGATCGACCTCTAACAGCGCTGGCGTCGCGGACATGCCGGCAGACGCGAAGCTGCAACTGCCGCCGGGATTCTCGGCCGAGCTGGTTGTATCGGGCATCGACAATCCACGCGTCGTGCGCGTCGCGCCGAATGGCGACCTGTTCGTCGCCGACAGCAAAGCCAATCAGGTCCGCATCTATCGCCTCGCCGAAGGCAGGGCGAAGCCGACACAGGACGGCATCTTTGCAGGCAATCTCAAACGGCCCTATGGCATTGCCTTCTATCCGCCGGGCGCTGACCCGCAATGGGTCTATGTCGCCAATAGCGACAGCATCGTGCGCTTTGCCTACCGCAATGGCGACCTGAAGGCCTCCGGCGATCCGGAAACCATCGTCGGCAACATCCCTGCCAGTCATCACTGGACCCGCGACATCGCCTTCTCGCCGGATGGCAAGACGCTTTATCTGTCGGTCGGCTCGGGATCGAATGTGGCCGAGCGCATGGGCAAGGAACCGAAGGGCGGCCTCGACGCCTGGGCGAAATCGCAGCCGCTCGGCGCCACATGGGGATCCGAGGACGGCCGCGCCGGCGTGCTGGCCTTCGATCCCGATGGCAAGAATGGCCGCATCCTTGCCACCGGCCTGCGCAACTGCTCGGGCATGACCGTGCAGCCGGCGACCGGCGCGCTGTGGTGCGTCGTCAACGAACGCGATGCGCTTGGCGACAATGTGCCGCCCGAATACGCGACCGTGGTCAAGGAGGGCGCCTTCTATGGCTGGCCCTGGTACTATATTGGCGACAATGAGGATCCGCGCCACAAGGGTGAGCGCCCCGATCTTGCCGGCAAAACGACCGTTCCCGATGTGCTGATGCAGGCGCATTCGGCTCCGCTCAACATCGCCTTCTACGAAGGGAAGAGCTTTCCGGCCAAATACAAGGGCGATGCTTTCGTCGCTCTGCACGGTTCATGGAACCGCGGCAACCGGACCGGCTACAAGGTGGTGCGATTGCTGTTCAAGGACGGCAAGCCGACCGGCGAATATGAGGATTTCATCACCGGCTTCGTCTCCAACGGCGAGGTCTGGGGCCGGCCGGTCGGTGTGGCGGTGACCATGGATGGCGCGCTGATCGTCACCGAGGACGGCAACGGTACCATCTGGCGTGTCACCCATGGCGACGGTCGCTCCTGAGCAATTTTACCTGGACCGCACAGCCCCCTCACCCGGATTGCCAAAACCGAATTGCAACAGCAATTCGGGGCAATCCGACCTCTCCCCGAGGGGAGAGGAGTCAGCAGGCGCTGGCGCCCGTCTCTTCTCCCCTCGGGGAGAAGGTGGCCGCGAAGCGGCCGGATGAGGGGGCTTCGTGAGGCGAGGCCCCCGATATCTGGTGCAATAGAATCCGACCCCAGGGAATTCAATCTTAGCCGGTCCCATGCGACAAGGCATTCTGATCTGAGACGAATGCCATGACCCTTACCGGATTCCTCGCCTACAGCGCCGCCCTCGGCATCGCAGCCGCGATCCCTGGTCCCGGCATCACCGCGCTGGTCGCGCGTGCGCTCGGCTCCGGCTTCCGCTCGTCGCTGGCGATGTCGTTTGGCCTGATGGTTGGCGACATCACCTATCTGACCGCCGTGGTGCTCGGCCTCGCCTTCGTCGCACAGAGTTTCGGCATGGTTTTCCTGGCCATCAAATGGCTCGGCGTCGCCTATCTCGCCTTCCTCGGCTGGCGCTTCTGGAACAGCGGCATCACGTCCGAGACCGTCGAAGCCCGAACGGGCAGGGCGGGATTGCTGTCGAGCTTTGCCGCCGGCCTGACTGTCACGCTCGGCAATCCGAAGACGATGATCTTCTATCTCGCCATCACGCCGACCATCGTCGACCTGAAAACCATCACGCTGGCAGACTATGGTATCCTCGTCGCGCTGACCGTTGTCGTGCTGTTGGTGGTGCTGGTGCCGTATCTTGCGCTGGCTGCCAAGGCGCGCTGGTTCCTGAAATCTCCGCGCGCGCTCAAGGCGCTGAACCGCACGGCTGCCGGCTTCATGGTCGGTGCCGCTGCAGCGATTGCCGCCCGCCAATAGCGAGCTTTCGGCCAAAGCATTTCGCAAACAGGCCTTTGCGGGAAATGCTTTTCCGAGACGGCACTGTTTTAGACACAGGTCCCACTCGGATATTTCCAATCGACAGTCTATCTTGCACGGTCGAAGGTCCTATCTTGCCTGCAATTCCACTTGCCTGAAATCCTTACTCGCCTGAAGTTCTGGGAGCGAAACAAATGAAGAAGCCCGCCACATCAGCCCGTGTGCCCGGCCGCGGCCGCGTCTACGATTCCATCACCGACACGATCGGCGATACGCCCCTGGTGCGGCTCGACAAGTTCGCCCGGGAAAAGGGCATCGTCGCCAATCTCATCGCCAAGCTCGAATTCTTCAATCCGATCGCCTCGGTCAAGGACCGCATCGGCGTGGCGATGATCGAGGCGCTGGAGGCGTCGGGCAAGATCTCTCCCGGCAAGACCACGCTGATCGAACCGACGTCGGGCAACACCGGCATCGCGCTTGCCTTCGCCGCTGCCGCCAAGGGCTATAAGCTGATTCTGACGATGCCCGAAACGATGTCGATCGAGCGCCGGAAAATGCTGGCGCTGCTGGGCGCCGAACTGGTGCTGACAGAAGGCCCGAAAGGTATGAAGGGCGCCATCGCCAAGGCCGACGAACTGGCAGCGACGATCCCCAACGCGATCATCCCGCAGCAGTTCGAGAACCCGGCCAATCCAGAAATCCACCGCACGACGACGGCCGAGGAAATCTGGAACGATACGCATGGCGAGGTCGATATCTTCGTCGCCGGTATCGGCACCGGAGGCACCATCACCGGCGTCGGCCAGGTGCTGAAGAAGCGCAAGCCCTCCGTGCATGTCGTCGCCGTCGAGCCGGACTCCTCGCCTGTTCTGTCGGGCGGCCAGCCCGGCCCGCACAAGATCCAGGGCATCGGCGCCGGCTTTGCGCCCAAAATCCTCGACACGACGATCTATGACGAGATCGTCAAAGTGTCGAACGAGGATTCCGTGGCCAATGCCCGCCTCGTCGCCCGCCTCGAAGGCGTGCCGGTCGGCATCTCTTCGGGCGCCGCCCTGCAGGCGGCCATCGTCGTCGGCTCGCGGCCGGAGAACAAGGGCAAGAACCTTGTGGTGGTCATCCCGTCCTTCGCCGAGCGTTATCTGTCGACCATCCTGTTCGAGGGGCTGGGATCGTAATCCGACGCTTCTTCGTGACCAAGCTGGCCCGCTGAAAAAACGCCCGTGGCCGCCATCGGCGGCTTGAGGGCGACACCGCTTCCGGTTCATATCTCCCCCGGCCTGCTTTGCGCAGGTCGGGGGAGAATTTATGTACAAGCTTTATACCCGTCCCGGCAGCGGCGGCTTCGTGGTCGAGGCAGCGCTGGCGCTGGCCAATGTACCATTTGAGCAGATCGACGTGCCGAAGACCGACCGGCCCGATCCCGCCTTCCTCGACATCAGTCCGTTGAACCAGGTGCCGGTGCTGACCTTGCCCGACGGAAGCTCGATGACCGAATCCGCAGCGATCTGCATCGTGCTTGCCGAGCGCCACCCCAACGCCAATTTGGCGCCGGGAGCAGAAGCGCCTGCCCGCGCGGATTTCCTGCGCTGGATGGCCTTTATGTCGTCTGTGCTCTATTCGGCGGTGCTGCGTTTCTACTACGCATACCGCTACACTGCCGATCCCGAAGGCACCAAGGCGGTCAAGCAGGCGGCCGTGGCCGAGATGGACCGCGGCTTTGCCGTTCTCGATGCCGCGCTCGAAGGCCGTGACTGGCTGGTCGGTGACCGGATGTCGCTGGCCGACATCTATCTGGTCATGCTGGTGGCCTGGTATCCCGACATCGACAGCGCGCGGACGGCATGGCCGAACATCGAACGCCTGTGGGCGCGGCTGCGCGACCATCCGCTGATGAAGACGCTCAACACCTCGCACGAGATGTGGCCGGGCTGAAGCTCAATTTCTGAGCACCGCTCTTTTTCCTTGCAGGAACCGGCGCACCGCCGGGTCGCGCTCGAGGCCGATCGCCCGGTCATAGGCTTCGCAGGCTTGCGGTACCTGACCAAGCCTGGCCAGGAGACCGGCGCGTGCGGCCCAATAGGGCTGGTACTCGTCAAGCCGCTTGTCGTCGCCCAGCACGTAAAGAGCCGCCAATCCGGCCACTGCGCCCTCGGCCTCGGCGATCGCCACCGCGCGGTTTATCGCCACCACCGGCGATCCTGCGATCGAAAGCAGCGCGTCGTAGAGTTCCTGGATCGCCACCCAGTCGGTGCGGCCGGTGAGCCTTCGTGCCGCATGCGCGGACTGCACGGCCGCCTCAAGCTGGTAGCGGCCGATGACGCCCTTGGCCGCGGCGTGGGAAAGCAGCGCTTCCGCCTCGTCGATGAGGGCACGGTCCCATAGAAGGCAATCCTGCTCCGCCAACGGCACGAAGTCGCCTTCGGCGCTGCGCCGTGCGGCGCGGCGAGACTCGGCAAACAGCATCAGCGACAACAGGCCCAGTGCCTCCGGTTCCTCCGGCATCAGCGAGGCCACCAACCGGCCGAGCCAGATGCCTTCGGTCGCCAGGTTGCGGCGCCGCGTTTCGGTGCCGGCCGGATCGGACCAGCCTTCGGCGAAGGCGGCATAGATCGCCTCCAGCACCGCGTCCAGCCTTTCGCCGAGTTCGGCCCGCTCCGGCACGCGGAACGGAATGCCGGTTTCACGGATGCGGCTCTTGGCCCGCACCAGGCGCTGGCCCATGGTTGCGGGGGAGACCAGGAAGGCGGAGGCGATCGTCGCGGCGTCGAACCCCAGCACCGTCTGCAGAATGAGCGGCGAACGTACGCTCGATTCGATCGCCGGATGGGCGCAAGCGAACATCAGCCGCAGCCGATCGTCGGGCAGGTCTTCCTCGGTCATGCGTGCCTCCGCCTCCTGCGCAATCAGCTTGAGATGCTCGCGACCGGCCTCGCTGGTGAGCCGCCGCCGCCCCGCATCGACACGGCGCCGCCGCGCCACCGCCAGCAGCCAGGCTTCCGGCTTTTCCGGCACGCCGGTTCGCGGCCAGCGCTCGAGGGCGGCGGCAAAGGCATCGGCCAGCGCGTCCTCGGCGGCGGCCACGTCGCGCGTGCGCGCAGCGAGCCAGGCGACCAGCTTGCCGTAGCTCTGCCGGGCGGCAGCCTCGGCGGCCGCCCGGGCGGTCTCGGAGCGACTGTCCATCACATCGTCATTTCTCAGACAGGTACTCGGTCAGTTCCCAGATCGGCCGCAGCTCGACAGTGCCGGCGCTGGCCGCCGGGCAGCGCGCCGCCCAGGCGATCGCGGCGTCGGCATCCGCGGCCTCGATCATGTAGAAGCCTGCAAGCTGCTCCTTGGTGTCAGCATAGGGGCCGTCGAGGACGTTGGTCTTGCCACCAGCCACCCGAACCGAGGTGGTCGCCTGACTCGGGCGCAGCCGGTCACCGGCCAGCCACGCGCCGGATTTCTTCAGGGCCTCAGTATAGGCGCCATAGGCGGCACTCATCTGGTAGGTCGCCTCGGCCGGGGCATTCGCCATCGCGGCTTCGTCGGCGTAAATCAAAATCATGTATCGCATGGTCTTCTCCCGTTGTTTCGAAGGCCGCGTCGTTGCGAGCCGGACGTATGTCGCGCAGCAGCGCACGATTTCGACAGGCTGCGGAAAAACTTTCCGCTCCGACGGATTTTTGTGCAAGCCGCCATCTGCTTCCCGATCTCTCAACCGTTCGTCTAACGAGCACAATTGCGGGTTGGCATTTCCGGCCCACTGTCTAAACTCGCCCCGGTTCGCACCTGGGAGGCGGTGCGGTCGTCGATATTTCAGGGAGGGAAATCGGATGTTTCATTTCAGAACGAAACTTGTTGCAGCCGGCGCTGTGGCGCTGTCACTTGGCCTTGGCGCTGTGTCGGCAGGAGCCCAGGAATTCATCAACGTGCTGACCGGCGGCACATCCGGCGTCTATTATCCGCTCGGCGTGGCGTTGTCGGAAATCTACGGCAAGGGCATCGAAGGCGCGCGCACCCAGGTGCAGGCGACCAAGGCTTCGGTTGAAAACCTCAATCTGCTGCAGCAGGGCAAGGGCGAGATCGCTTTTGCGCTCGGCGATTCCGTCAAGATGGCCGCCGAAGGCAATGCCGAGGCCGGTTTCCCAGGCAAGCTCGACAAATTGCGCGGCATCGCCGCCATCTATCCCAATTACATCCAGATCGTCGCCAGCCAGGAGTCCGGCATCAAGACGCTGGCCGACCTCAAGGGCAAGAGCCTGTCGGTCGGCGCACCGGCGTCGGGCACCGAACTCAATGCGCGCGCGATCTTCGCCGCCGCGGGGCTGAAATACGAGGATCTCGGCCGAGTCGAATACCTGCCCTTCGCCGAATCGGTCGAGCTGATCAAGAACCGGCAGCTCGACGCCACGCTGCAATCGGCCGGGCTCGGCGTCGCCTCGATCCGCGACCTCGCCACCTCGGTGCCGATCAATGTCGTGGCGGTGCCGGCCGAGGATGTTGCGAAGATCGGCTCGCCCTATCTTTCGGTGGTCATTCCCAAGGGTACCTATGAGGGCCAGAGCGAGGATGTCGCCACCGCCGCCGTCGGCAATTTCCTCATCACCCGCGCCGATGTCTCCGACGAAACCGCCTATCAGATGACCAAGCTGATGTTCGACCATCTCGACCAACTGGCCGCGGCCCATGCCGCCGCCAAGGCGATCGACCCGGCCAAGGCGCTCGCCGGCATGCCGGTGCCGCTGCACCCCGGCGCTGAGCGTTATTACAAGGAGAAGGGGTTGTTGAAATAGCGGAGCATGGCTCGGCTATCTGAGATGCCCGGCAGGGCAGAGGGGGGCGCCTGGCGCTACAATTCGCTTGCTTTGGAGTGCGTCGGATGAGCGAAATAACCGACGGCAAATCCGCCACCTTCCATCTGCCTGCCGTCGAAGAACAAGTCGAAGGACTGCCACCCGGCTTCGGCGACGGCATCGCCGGCAAGGCCGCCTTTCTCATCGCCGTCGCCTTTTCCGTGTTCCAGATCTATGTCGCCGCCTATGGCAGCATTCCGAGCCAGGTGGTGCGGGCCATGCATGTCGGCTTCCTGCTGCTGCTCGGCTTCGGCCTGATCGCCAACCTGCGCGCCAAGAGCATGCCGGCCAAAGCAGCGTTCTGGGCGCTCGGCGCGCTCGGCTTCGGCACCGGCCTGTACAATTGGGTGTTCTACACCGACCTCATCCGCCGCTCCGGCTTCCTGACCACGCCGGATCTCATCGTCGGCGCGGTGCTGGTGGTGCTGGTCTTCGAGGCGGCGCGGCGGCTGATGGGGCTGCCGCTGGCGATCATCGCCTTCATCTTTCTCGCCTACTGCTTTTTCGGCAACCATCTGCCGCCGCCGCTCGTCCATCGCGGCTATGATTTCGCCCAGCTGGTCGACACCTTCGCCTACGGCACCGAAGGCATCTACGGCACGCCGATCTATGTCTCGGCCGCCTACATCTTCATCTTCGTTGTCTTTGCCGCCTTTCTCGAACGCGCCGGCATGATCGCGCTGTTCAACGATTTCGCGCTCGGCCTTGTCGGCACGTGGCGCGGCGGCCCGGCGCAGGTCTGCGTGCTGTCGTCGGCGCTGATGGGCACGATTTCCGGCTCGGGCGTCGCCAATGTGGTGGCCAGCGGCCAGTTCACCATCCCGCTGATGAAGCGCTTCGGCTTCCGCTCGGCCTTTGCCGGTGCCGTCGAGGCGACCTCCTCCATGGGCGGCCAGATCATGCCGCCGGTGATGGGCGCGGTCGCCTTCATCATGGCCGAGACGCTGAACGTGCCTTATGCCGATGTGGTCAAGGCGGCGATCATCCCAGCGCTGCTCTATTTCGGCGCGTGCTTCTGGCAGGTGCATCTGGAAGCCGGCAAGGCCGGGCTGCACGGCATGGCCAAAGCGGAGCTGCCCAATCCATGGGACGCGGTGCGGCAACACTGGCCGCTGGTGCTGCCACTGGCAGCCCTGATCTACCTGCTGTTTGCCGGCTATACACCGATCTTCGCCGGCACGATGGGCCTGGCGCTGACCATCGTGCTCATCCTCGGCACGCCGCTGGCAGCAGCGATCGGACCGCTCGCCTTCCGCATCGTCTTCTGGATAGCGCTCGGGCTTGCCGCCGCTTCGTTCATGAAGTTCGGCGTCAACCTCCTCGGCCTGGTGATCGCCGCACTGGTCGTCGCCTGCTTCACGTTCAGGGGCGGCCGCGAGACGTTGCAAATCTGCGTCGACTCGCTCGCCGAAGGGGCCAAGAACGCGCTGCCGGTCGGCATTGCCTGCGCCATCGTCGGCATCGTCATCGGCACGCTGACGCTGACCGGCATCGCTTCGACCTTCATCGGCTGGATCATCTCGATCGGCGAGAACAATCTGTTCCTGTCGCTGTTGCTGACCATGCTCACCTGCCTGGTGCTGGGCATGGGCATCCCGACCATTCCCAACTACATCATCACCTCGTCGTTGGCCGGGCCGGCGCTGCTGGAACTCGGCGTGCCGCTGCTGGTCAGCCACATGTTCGTCTTCTATTTCGGCATCATGGCCGATCTGACGCCGCCAGTGGCGCTGGCCGCCTTTGCCGCGGCACCCATGGCTAGGGAAAGTGGCCTGAAGATCGGCATCCAGGCGACTAAACTCGCCATTGCCGGCTTCGTCGTGCCGTTCATGGCGGTCTACACGCCGGCTCTGATGCTGCAGGATGCCGGGCCGATCGCCGCCCAGTTCGGCTATCCCGTCGAGGTCGCCTACATCGTCGCCAAGGCCTGCATGGGCATCGTGCTGTGGGGTGCCGCCGCCGTCGGCTTTCTCGCCCGCCGCATGGCGGGGTGGGAACGCCTGCTTGCCTTCGCCGCCGGCGTGCTTCTGGTCGCCGCGGTGCCGCTGACCGACGAGGCCGGCTGGGCGCTGGCGCTGGCCTGGATCGGCTGGCACTGCTTTCGTGCGCGGCAGGCTTCAGTCAAAACATGAGCCTTTGCATCCTGGCCGCCGGCAAGATGGTGACGTTCTCCGTCGCCGCCTTTACGCTGTCCTGGACGCATTCGGTGGAACGGACGCGCTGGGAGGAAGACTGGAAGGTCACGCCTATCGGCCTGCAGCTGGTCGAGGCGCGGGTCAAGGGCTCGGGCGCCGGCATGGAGCCATCGGAAGGCGCGGTGCTGAAGAATGGCTGGTGGGCCTACACGCCCACGGTCGGCCCACAGCGGCGCGTCATACTCGCCGCCTCCGGCGCAACCGGCGACGGCTGGACGCTGTGCTCGGTTCAAGGCTGTAGGGAACTGGGCAAGGCGGCCGGCGATACAATCGCGCTGGAGCCGTGCGGATCGGACGGCACGAGCCAGCCGCGGTAGCATAATCAAGCCGGTGAGCGGCGGCTCATTCTCCAGCAGCCACACCCCCAGCCAAGGAACCGCTCGCGCAGCTCCGGAGAAGGAACCTCGCAGCTGTCCTTCCTGCCGAACAGCGCGTAGCGATTCCTGGCAACGCGATCATAGAGCCAGTCGCGCAGCGGGCGCGGCAGCAGCAGCAGCGTTTTTGCCGCCCGCCAGGGCCAGCCGAGTTCCGCCTTGACAGCGACGAAGCTGTCGAGCCGCGTGAAGGCGACGCCGTCGATCAGGACGAGGTTGGTTTCGTAAGAGTCCGTGCGCAGTCCATGCTTCCGAAACAGCGTTTCACCGAAGGGCGACTGCGCGGTGGCGAAGCGGAAACGGCCTTGGCGATCGAGCCTGACCACCATGCGCACGAAGCCTGAGCAGAGCACGCAGACGCCATCGAAAACGATCAATCGATGGCGTGCGTCGAGAGTTGTTCCGGAGGGACGATTTGACTGGGGTCGACTGGGTTGGGAATGGTCGGTCACGCTGGCCTCGGCTGCTCGTGTCCTATGACACTAAGCCGGCCAGCGTCGGTATCAAAGCCGTGGCGATGTCGCACGGCGCCTGTCGGCGAGAGCGGGACGCTCGGCGCGATAGGTGGTGGCGCGGATAGAGGCGGCCGGCCTGCAGATCCTGCTGTCGTGGCGATTTTCGAAAGCCATGATCAGTGCGCGCCCAGCGAGTTGCCGCGACGGGCGCAAGCAGGGCCGGGCCCGCGCATGTAATAGCGCTCGGGCCGATAGGTCGGCGCGACGAATTCGCGGATGGCGGCGGCATAGCCGATGAGGTGCGCGAGGAAGTTCATTACCCTTGTCCCTGTCCCGATTTTCGGATGTCCCTTCCGAATTGCGGTCATCATAGCGTCGAGGCGTGAATAGTCGGTGAACGTGATGTTAATATCTGGTCGAAAATGCCTCGCTCGTGGCTGGATTGCGGCTGATTCGGGGTCTTTCGGTGCAGTTCGTCGGCATTCCGGCCAATGTGACTTTTGCATCACATATGTTTCGTTTGAATGTCGCGCGCGCGCGGTTCTGTTTCAACTTTTGCCGCGCCCGCGAAATTCAGGTGCTGGCGGCCATAAGGCCTCGGGCGCGCCCTTGGCATCCAGATCGGTCCGTGAGCGCGGAACTGGAGCGCGGTCTGTCCGTTCTCACCTTCATCTGGTTGTGGAAGGGAGATATCATGGCGCCGCGTCCGGCCTGGAGAGGCTATTTAAAGCTTTCGCTGGTCACCTGTGCCGTCGAACTCACCAATGTCGTCACCCACACGGAGCGGGTCTCGTTTCGGATTCTCAACCGCAAGACCGGCAACACGGTGAAGCGCCTCTATGTCGATGCCGAAACCGGCAAGCCTCTGGGGGAGGATGACGAGATCAAGGGCTATGAACTCGACGATGGCGATTTCATCCATATCGAGGAAGACGAGATCGAGGCGGTGCAGATCGAATCCTCGCACACGATGGCGCTCGACGGTTTCGTCGACAAAGCTTCGATCCAGCAGATCTATCTCGATACGCCCTATTATGTCGCCCCGGCCGACAAGGTGTCGGAAGAAGCGTTCGCCGTCATTCGCGACGCGATGGCGGGCAAGAAGATGGCCGGGTTGGCGCGTATCGTGCTCTACCGACGCGAACGGCCGGTGGTTATCGAGCCGCTCGGCAAAGGCATGGTGCTGACGACGCTGCGCTACGACAACACGGTGCGCCAGCAGGACACCGTCTTCGGCGACATCGAGTCGGTGAAGACCGATCAGGAGATGACCGACCTCGCCGAGTTGATCATCGACAAGAAGAAGACGAAGTTCGATCCCTCGAAATTCGACGACAAATACGAGGACGCGCTGCTGGAGCTGATCCGCGCCAAGAAGGCTGGCCACAAGGCGCCGAAGGCCAAGGCGGCGCCCAAGCCTTCCAATGTCGTCAATCTGTTCGACGCGCTGAAGAAGAGCCTGTCAGATTCCGGATCATCGAAAAAGCCTTCGTCGGCGAAAGCCAAGCCGGCGGCCAAACGCGCCAAGCCGAAAGCCAGCGCGCCCAAACGCAAATCGGCCTGAGGAACCCAACGGATGGCCAGCCTCGAGCAATATCACTCCAAGCGCGATTTCAAGAAAACCGCCGAACCGGCCGGCAAGGTCGCCCGGACCAAGCAGGGCGGCGCGGGCGGCATCTTCGTCATCCACAAGCATGCCGCGACGCGGCTGCATTACGACCTGCGGCTCGAGCATGACGGCGTGCTGTGGAGCTGGGCGGTGACGCGCGGCCCGAGCCTTGATCCGCATGAGAAGCGACTGGCCGTGCATGTCGAGGATCACCCGATCGACTATGCGCCGTTCGAGGGCACCATTCCCAAGGGCGAATATGGCGGCGGTTCGGTCATCGTTTGGGACGAGGGCACCTGGACCCCCGAGATCGACCCGGCCAAGGCGATGAAGAAGGGCCATATCAGCTTCGAGCTCAAGGGACACAAGCTGCATGGGGCATGGCATCTGGTGCGACTGAAGCCGCGTGCGGGTGAAAAGCGCGACAACTGGCTGCTGATCAAGTCGGACGATGCCGCAGCGCGTCCGGGCGAAGACATCCTCAAGGAGGCGCCGGAATCGGTGAAGTCGGGCCTGACCATCGAGGAGGTCGGCCAGGGCAAGACCGCGAAGGGTGAGAAGCCGAAGGTCTGGCATTCCAACAAGCCGGCCGCCGGCAAGACGAAGGCCGCGGGCAAGAAACTCGACTTCATCGAGCCGCAGCTGGCCACGCTGGAGCGCGATGCGCCGCCGGGCAAGGACTGGCTGCATGAGGTGAAGTTCGACGGCTACCGCATGCAGGCACAGATCGCCGGCACCGACGTGCGGCTGCTGACCCGGACCGGCCTCGACTGGACGAAGAAGTTCGGCGGCGAGATCGTCGCGGAGTTGGCCGCGCTGAAGTGCAGCGACGCCATCATCGATGGCGAGGTGGTCGTGCTGGCCGACAGCGGCGTCTCGTCTTTCGCGCTGTTGCAGCAGGATCTGTCGGCGAAGCGGACGAATCGCTTCATCTATTACGTATTCGATCTGATGCGCCTCGATGGAAGGGATTTGCGGCGCGAGCCGCTGGTCGAGCGCAAGCAGGCCTTGCAGGATTTGCTCGGCAAGCAGTCCGACAATCCGGCGGTCCGCTTCAGCGACCACTTTTCCGAACCCGGCAAGATCATGCTGGAGCATGCCTGCCGGATGGGCCTGGAAGGCGTCGTCTCCAAGCGTGCCGATGCACCCTATCGCAGCGGCCGCGGCCCGACCTGGGTGAAGTCGAAATGCACGGCGCGGCAGGAATTCGTCATCGGCGGCTATCTGCCGTCGGACAAGACCGGGCGCGGCCTGCGCTCGATCCTGGTCGGCTTCCACGAGGGCGGCAAGCTGCATTATGCCGGGCGCGTCGGCACTGGTTTCTCCGGCAAGGGCGCCAATGAGCTGAAGGCAAAACTCGATGCATTGACGGCAAAAACATCGCCCTTCTCCACCGCGGTGCCGAAGGGCAAAGGCCTGGTCTGGGTCAAGCCCGAACTTGTCGGCGAAGTGGAGTTTCGCAGCTGGACCTCGGACCGTATAATACGCCACGCCTCGTTCCAGGGATTGCGCGAGGACAAGCCGGCGGAGGAAGTCGTGCAGGAAAAGCCCGAAGCGTCGACAGGCAAGCCATCGACAGGCAAGAGCACGGCCAAGCCGGCATCGGGTGGCAAAGCCGCCGGATCGATGACGACCACGGTAAAACTCTCGCATCCCGACAAGCTGCTGTGGCCGGACGAAAACATATCCAAGCAGGGCCTGCTCGACCATTACGCGCAGGTTTGGCCGCGCATGGAACAGTTTGTCGTCAACCGGCCGCTCAGCCTGGTGCGGGCGCCGGACGGTGTCGGTGGCCAGCGTTTCTTCCAGAAACATGCCTCGGCCGGTATGAGCGACAAGATCGCGCGCATGAAGGATCCGACTGACGGCGAGGAGATCTTGTACATCCGGGATTTCGATGGTGTCGCCGCATTGGTCCAGTATGGCGTGGTCGAGATCCACATCTGGGGGTGCACGATCGACGAGATCGAAAAGCCCGACCAGATCATCTTCGATCTCGATCCCGATGAAGGTGTCGACGTGAAAGCGGTCCGCGAGGCGGCACTCGATATCAGGGGCAAGCTCGACGAGCTGTCGCTGCCGAATTTCGTCAAGACTTCGGGCGGCAAGGGTTTTCACGTCATGGTGCCGCTGAGACCAGCGTCGGATTGGGAGGAGGTCAAAACCTTCGCCCATGATTTTGCCCGTGCGCTGGAGCAGGGTGCCCCCGACCGCTACACGGCGACGCTGTCGAAAAAAGCGCGTACGGGAAAGATCTTCGTCGACTATCTGCGCAATGGCAGGGGCTCGACGACGGTCGCGCCCTATTCGTCACGCGCCAAGAAGGGCGCCACGGTGTCGATGCCGGTGACGTGGCCAGAGATCGAGGCCGGCTTGGCGCCGAACGCTTTCCCGATCGGCGACAAGACTACGCTGAAACAGCTGGCGAAAGCCGATCCGTGGTCGGATTTCTTTAAGCAGGGCAAGGCTCTGAGGCGGGGTTAACGCTTCGCCCGTTCAGGACAGAAACACCCTCTCAAACGCCTGTCTACCCGGCGGCGAGAAGATCACCGCGCGGCTGTCCTTCTCGCGGCGCGCCCATTTCTCGGCCAGGATCTTCTCGAGGATGGCGGCGCCCAGCGTGCCGGCGAGGTGCGAACGGCGCACGCTCCAGTCGAGGCAGGCGCGGCACACCGGCCGGCGCGGCTTGGTATAAACGTCGATGCCTATCGCCGCGAAATGCGAAGCCGCCGATGGCCCGAGCCTGATCTCCTGTTCGTCGCGGACCAATACGTTTTTGGCGACGAGCCGATCGAGCATCGCCACCGCCTGCTCGCCGGCGAGGTGATCGTAGCAGACGCGCGCCACGCGCATGGCGCCATCGCGCGGACCCGGGCGCACACGCCTTGGACCGACGGCTTCCGCGACGCCTGTGATGGCTTCGATCATGCCCGCCACCTGCGGTCCGGCGAGGCCGTAATAGCGATGCCGGCCCTGGCTCGCCACCGTGAGCAGCCCACCTTCCATCAGTTTGCCCAGGTGCGAGCTGGCGGTCGGCAGCGAAACGCCGGCCTCGAGCGCCAGTTCGCTCGCCGTCAGCGCCGTGCCGCCCATCAGGGCATTCAGCATGTTTGCCCGTGCCGGGTCGCCGACCAGGCTGGCGATGCGGGCGATGTCGGGTCCTTCACGCATAGTTCGTTCCTCATCGAAGCGTTCTTGTCAGATAATCACTATTCTCAGGTGAGATCAAGGAGACGATGATGGCCGAACGAACCGCTTTCCCCTCAGCCCCGCTCCCCAGCCGTCAATTCTTCCCGTTCGTCAGCTGGCTGCGTTCGCGGCAGCTGGCCCGCTGGTATGACCGCCATTTGCAGCGTCTGGACCTTGCCTAGATCGATGATCATCAGCTGCGCGATCTTGGGCTAGCGCGGCAAGACGTGCGCCGCGAATGCGCGAAGTCCTTCTGGCAGCCCTAGCAGACCAGACGACACAACGTTTCGATGCCGCTCGAACTATCGACGCACCCCAAGGAGACCACAATGACCATCACCTGCTTCATCCGCTACGAGATCGACCCGTTCGGCAAGGCGGCCTTCGAGGAGTATGCGCGCAATTGGGGCCAGGCCATTCCACGCTGCGGCGCCGATCTGATCGGTTACTACGCGCCGCATGAGGGCTCGGCGACGACCGCGTATGCCGCCTACAACATCGAGAGCCTGGCGGCCTACGAAGCCTATCGCGCCCGGCTTGCCGCCGATCCCGCCGGCAAGGCAAACTACGAATTCGCCAAGCGCGAGAGATTCATCCTGAAGGAGGATCGCATGTTCCTGAAACTGGCCTCAGGCCCGCACGCGAAACTGGTGCTGCCGTGATTGCCGTCATCTTCGAAGTCGAGCCGGCGGAAGGCCGGCGCGACGCCTATCTGAGCATCGCCGCGGACCTGCGTCCACTGCTCGACGGCATCGACGGCTTTCTTTCCATCGAGCGTTTCCAGAGCCTGGCCGATCCGAACCGCATCCTGTCGCTGTCATTCTGGCGCGACGAGGAAGCCGTGAAGGCCTGGCGCAACACCGAGGAACACCGGCAGGCGCAGAAGGCCGGCCGTGGCGGTATCTTTACCGGCTACCGATTGCGCATCGCCCATGTGGTGAGGGATTATGGGCTGACGGAGAGGGACGAGGCGCCTAGGGATAGCCGGGCGGTGAATGGGTGAGTGGCAAGTTTCTTCCTTCTCCCCCTGTGGGAGAAGGTGTCGCCGCAGGCGACGGATGAGGGGTGTTCCAGGGAACGCCAACGTCTCACTCCGCTGGAACACCCCTCATCCGTCTCGGCGCTGCGCGCCGATCCACCTTCCCCCACAAGGGGGGAAGGGAAAAAGCTATGCATTCCCGATCAGCACGCCGGCCGCGAACACCAGGGCGCCGCCCAGCACCACCTGGAAGGCGGCACGCAGGAAAGGCGTCTGCATGTAGCGGTTCTGGACAAAGGCGATCGCCCACAATTCGAAGAACACCACCACCGCGGCAACCCCGGTGGCCGTCCAGAAATGCGGAATGACATAGGGGAGCGCGTGTCCGAGACCGCCCAGCGTCGTCATGATGCCGACGGTCAGACCGCGCTTGATCGGCGAGCCGCGGCCCGACAGCTTGCCGTCGTCGGAAGCGACTTCGGTGAAGCCCATCGAAATGCCGGCGCCGATCGAGGCGGCAAGCCCGACCAGCAGCGTCTGCCAGGTGTCGTGCGTGGCAAAGGCAGCGGCAAAGATCGGCGCCAGAGTGGACACCGACCCGTCCATTAGCCCGGCCAGCCCTGGTTGCACATAGGTGAGGATGAACTGGCGCTGCTCGGCGCTGGCCTCCTCGGCCTTGACGGCGCCCGGCACATGTTTCTGCTCCAGCCGCTGCGCCAGGGTCTCATGGCCCAGTTCGGCCACCGCCAGATCATCAAGCAGTTTTCGCGTCGAAGCATCTACCGTGCGCTTGGCCGCCTCGACATAGAAAAGGTAGGCTTGCCGCTCCATCGCCTCGGCATGGCTGCGCACGTGCTCGATGCCAAGCGGCCGGACCAGCCAGTCGGGCTTGCGCTCGTAATAACCCTTCACATGTTCGCGCCGGATCAGCGGTATGCGCTCGCCGAACCGCTTGCGGAAAAGCTCGATCAACGCATCGCGATGGCCATCCTCTTCCTCGGCCATCTCCTCGAACACTTTTGCCGATTGCGGGAAGTTTTCCGTCAGCCCGTCGGCATAGGCCCGGTAAATGCGACCGTCATCCTCCTCGGAGGAAATGGCCAGCGCCAGGATCTCCTGTTCGGAGAGCGATTCGAAGGGGCGGCGGCCGAAGCCGAAAACACGGGAAAGCATGAGGAATTCACCCTAGTTTAGAACAGTTCTAAACTAGGGTTTTGAACACCTTCGGTCAATTGTCCGCTTGGGTCGCGGTCAAGAATTGTTGAAGCCCCGCGCCCGCGGTGGCCCTTCATTATCAGTGAATGTTCACCTATATTGCTGGACTCAAGCCAAGAACAAGGAACCGGCAGATGACGGCAAAACAGCCTCCGCACCCCTATGATCCCAAGCCCGTTCTCGATCTCATCGCCAGCATCGAGGCCGACCTGCAGCGCCTGAAGGGGCTGGTCGAGCAGCAGGTCGAGAAATTCGACCCCGCCAACCCGCACAACAAGGCGCCGGACGGCAAACTGACGGAGGAGGGCGTCGAGTGCTGCTACCGCATGTTCGACGAGGGCAAGTCGCGCTACTCGGTCGCCCAGCAGATGAAGATATCCTTTGCCGCCGCCAGCCACCGTTTCAACAACTGGCGCAAGCTGGGTGGGAGCAAGCGGCAGAGGACTTTGCTTGGCTAGAATTGGGTGGCCAATTTGCCGATCTCGGCGCCGCACCCCCTTGCAACGCTGAAGATTGGCGAAACCAAAGGCGACAGCGTCCTTCTCCCCGTTTACGGGGAGAAGGTGGCGGCAGCCAGATG